>NZ_DFTU01000001.1:32019-33919 GCF_002379485.1 Methylophaga sp. UBA4204
GGCTATGAAAGATCAACAGCCCCTTGGTTATTTGGTAGCTTGATCCGCATCATCGTGCCTTTGCCATAAGGATTATCCAATGCCATCACCTCGCCACCATGCGCTTCAACCATGCCGCGGCAAATTGCCAGGCCCATTCCAGTGCCCGGTAAACTGGATTCGTGTCGATCACCTTGAGCAAGGCTGTAAAACATATTGAATACTTTTTCCTTTTCAGTATCGGCAATACCCGGTCCGTTATCGATAATATCCAGCGTTATCCAATTGTCATCATGCTGAACGATTAACTTTATTGCCAATTCTGCTGTGTTATGGCGAATGGCATTATCAAGCAGATTGAAAATGGCTTGTTCGATAATTAAACCCTGAACATAAAGCATCGGGGTATCTTCTGTTAATTCAAGCTCGAATTGCACATTATCTAATTGATGGCCCAACCGTCTTATAGCACCGTTAATCAGATCGTCGATATCCATCCATTCACGATTCAGGTTCAGTTTACCCTGGCTCAGACGAGTCATATCAAGCAGATTCTGAATATGACGGTCCAACCTGTGCGCTTCATCTTCAATGGTCTGGATCAGCAGCTGCTGATCATCAGTCGATAAATGCTGAGCATATTCACGTAATGACGAACTCGCCCCGATAATGGAAGAGAGGGGGGTACGTAAATCATGTGAAACTGAAGAAAGTAATGTGGCACGTAGTTGTTCTGTTTCTGCCAGTAATTTGGTTTGTGAGAGTTCCGCCACCAGCATGGTACGGTGTAATACCACTGCGGTTAGCTGGCAGAACGTTTCTGTAGCCGTAATTTGCTTGTCATTAATGCGTTCATTAATGGCCACCAGGCCAAGCTGTCTGCCATCCCAGCTAAGTGGAAAAAACAACCATCCCTTGTGCCAGGTTTCACCGTCCAGATGTTTGGATAGCATTAATTTAAAAACTTCTTCACCAGGATGACCACTCGATATGCCCTCCGGGTGCAAAATCAATTTAGACTCCTGCTGGATGGCAATCACCACACGACCATCATTGCTCAGAACTCGCCGTAAGGCCTCCAATAAAATTTCGATAGTGGTTTCAGTGTTGGTCGCGAAAGAGAGCTTTTGACTGAACTCATAGAAATGAGACAGCCGGTTTAATGCCATTTCCTGCTTGGCTATAGCTTCGCGCATTTGCGTCGCTAAATGTGCCGTCATCAATGCCACCATCAAAAATATAATTAATGTGGCGACATCCGCTTTGTGCAGAATATTAAAAGTGTAATAAGGCTCAGTAAAAAAGTAATTGAAAGCCATAAAGCTGAACAAGCTGCTTAATAAAGCCGGACCAAAACTGGTTTTGGCTGATATCAGCAACACACCCGCCAGAAACAGTAATAACAGACTGGTGTAGGGCAGATAACGGTTAAGCACCTGGGCAAACAACACGATCACAAAAATCAATCCGATCGCGAGCAGATAATGTTTGAGCGGAGTATTAGTTGGAAGAAAACGCATAGCTGATCGCTTTTTCTGGAAAATTCTTAAAGTTGTTTTAACAATAAATCGCATTTAAAAAAGTAAAATTTATATAAAATTTTTATCTTTTTTTTAGCTGACTTTCAGTCTCCTGAAACCAATAATCCATTAACGTTGATTATAGGGATGAATAGACTGATGTTAAGTTTTACCAAGTTGTTTCAAAGGCATATTACACCGTGTGTTGCTTGGCTTACATTTTTGATTGAGGTCGTAAGCTAATGCATTGGCGAGCCATCATCCGGTTATTTGGTTTGCTGTTGATGTTTTACAGTCTCAGCTTTCTGCCTTCATTAATCGTTTCATGGATCTACAGCGATGGACAATGGATAACCTTTATCGGGTCCAGCCTGATTGTGTTTTTATTGGGATTATCGTTG
>NZ_DFTU01000001.1:33991-46749 GCF_002379485.1 Methylophaga sp. UBA4204
TTTATTGGGATTATCGTTGTGGCTAAGCAACTATCATCAACGTCAGGAATTATCCGTTCGTGATGGCTTTCTGGTCGTAACACTCTTCTGGTTTATATTGGGGCTGGTCGGCGCTTTACCCTTTTACCTCAGTCTGCATCTGGGGTTTACCGATGCGGTATTCGAATCCATTTCAGGATTTACCACCACGGGCGCGACCGTTATTGTTGGGTTAGATCAATTACCCCAATCAATTTTATATCATCGACAACAAATCCAATGGTTAGGCGGCATGGGGATTATCGTTCTGGCGGTCGCCATTCTGCCTTTATTAGGCGTCGGGGGCATGCAGCTGTATCGAGCGGAAACTTCCGGCGTTGCCAAAAATGAAAAAATGACACCCAGAATCGCTGAAACTGCCCGTTCCCTGTGGCTGATCTATCTGTTACTTACGGTGTGTTGTGCGTTAGCTTACTGGTTTGCAGGGATGAGTTTCTTCGATGCGGTAGGCCACGCCTTTACTACCGTGGCGACCGGAGGCTTTTCTACTCATGACGACAGTATCGGCTATTTTAACAGTCCACTTATTGAAGCTATCGCAATCGTATTTATGTTGGCTGGCGGGGTGAACTTTGCCGTGCATTTTTTAGTGTTAAGACGCAAGCTAATATCTTCATATGCCGAAGATCCGGAAGTAAGAACTTTTGGATTATTGTTTGTCTTTGCCAGTATTTTTATTGCGATAAGCCTGTATTTCGCCGGGGTGTATTCTGGCGGATGGGAAGCGCTTCGTTATGCTGCGTTTCAGGTGGCTTCCATTATGACTAGTACCGGTTTTGGTACGGCGGTATTCGCGGAATGGCCATTACACATCCCGTTAATTCTGGTGATTTTGTCATTTATTGGTGGATGTGCCGGTTCAACCGCGGGTGGCATTAAAGTTATGCGTATCATGTTGCTGGCGAAACTGGGTTTACGGCAACTCGAGTTATTGGTGCATCCTCGCTCCGTATCTGTGGTGAAGTTGGGAAAACGGCCAATATCTGAAACAGTATTGTTTTCGATTTGGGGTTTTTATGTGCTTTATATTGTCACAGCATTGATGCTGACAGTTGCAATGATGGCAGCCGGCCTTGATTTGATTTCAGCTTTTGGGGCAGTGGTTGCAACGATCAATCTTCTGGGCCCGGGTTTAGGAGAGGTTGCCTCAAATTTTGCCACAATGGATGCCACGGTTAAATGGCTCGGGATCTTCGCAATGCTGGTAGGACGCCTGGAAGTGTTCACCTTGTTGATTCTATTTCTGCCAGCCTATTGGCGCAATTAACAGAGAGGTTTTGCAGATGAAAATTATTATTCTGGGTGCGGGACAGGTCGGCAGTTCGACGGCAGAAAGTCTGGTCAATGAAGGTAACGATGTCACGGTGATTGATCAGAATCCGGTATTGCTGGAGCGATTGCAGGAACATCTGGATATTCGCACGGTGGTGGGATATGCAGCACACCCCGGTACCTTGTTAAAAGCGGGCATCAAAGACACCGATATGCTGATCGCGGTCACCCATAATGATGAAATCAACATGATTGCCTGTCAGATTGCCAGCTCACTATTTAATACGCCCAAAAAACTGGCGCGGATACGTGCCGCAGATTATCTGGAATATCCGGCTTTATTTGCGCTGGATGCTGTGCCAATTGATGTCATTATCAGTCCTGAGCAATTAGTCACTGATTACATTACCCATCTAATTGAACAACCTGAAGTCTTGCAGGTTCTGACCTTTTTTGAAGATCGTGCTCGACTGGTTGCCGTTAGAGTGGATGCCGGGAGTATTATGGATGGTAAAGCCATCCATGATTTGCTGGATCTGCTTCCTAAAATACAAATGCGTATCGCGGCCATTTTCCGAAATGAAAGTGCTATTTCATTGGGAGGAAAAATCACGTTACAGGCCGAGGATGAAGTGTTTTTTCTGGCCGAAAAACATCAAATCAGTGAGCTGGTAAAAGTATTCAAAAAAGATTACCAACCCTATAAACGAATATTTATTGCCGGTGGCGGACAGATTGGTAAACAACTGGCACAGCGGCTGGAAAAGTCACATAACGTTAAAATTATCGAACATAATGAAAATCGTGCACGGGTTATCGCCGAAGAACTGCATCACAGCCTGGTTTTGCATGGTGATGTGGGTGATGCCAGCCTGCTTAAAGAAGAATATATTCATAAAACGGATGTGTTTTGCGCTGTGACTAACGACGACGAAGCCAATATCTTGTCTGCGATGCTGGCGAAGCGCCTGGGAGCTCGCAAAACCTTTTCCATTATCAGTAAGGCCAGCCATGTTGAACTGGTTGAAGGAACCAGTATTGATATTGCCGTATCGCCTGCACAAATTACCATTGGGACCCTATTGACCCATATTCGTCGTGGTGATGTGATTACCGTACATTCGTTAAGACAGGGTGCTGCAGAAGCCATTGAGATCGTGGCACATGGCGATAAGCAAACCTCGAAAGTAGTGGGGCGTAAACTCTCAGAACTCAAACTGCCTAAAACGGCGACCGTTGGAGCGATATTACGCAAAGAAAAGATTTTGTTTGCCGAAAAAAATGTTCAGATTGAAAGCGGCGATCATCTGGTCATCTTTTTGACCGAACAGCAGGATGTCGATGAGGTTGAAAAACTGTTTCAAGTAGGATTTGAGTTTCTGTAAATCAGTTTATTAGAGATGTAGGAGCTTCAGTTTGTATCATCCGTCTTTAATATTTACTTTTTGCCTAAAAGTTCAACTAGATAATGAAACAATGTTTGTGATTTTCTAACGCATGCCAATTGAAGTCTATGCGGTTTTTATTTTTACTTCAGCGTTGCTGGCCCTGGCTCCGGGGCCAGATAATATTTTTGTGCTTACCCAGTCAGCACTTTATGGTAAACGCAGTGGCATTCTGATTACCTTAGGTCTATGTACAGGGTTGGTTTTTCACACCTGTTTAGTGGCATTCGGTGTTGCCACTATTATGCAAACTTCTGACTGGGCGTTGAGTGCGTTGAAAATCATCGGCGCAATCTATTTGGTCTACCTGGCCTGGCAGATTCTTAACAGCCAGACACAAGAATTATCAGGTAAGGGCGTAGTATTGAGTGATGCCAACTTATATATTCGCGGCATTGTGATGAATGTAACTAATCCCAAAGTCAGTATTTTCTTTTTGGCTTTTCTGCCACAGTTTGCCAGTTCAAACTATGGTGCGATTACGCCACAAATTATATTGCTCGGGACTATGTTTGGTGTTGTTTCACTCTTTATCTTTAGTGGTATTTCTATATTAGCTTCAAAGCTTGGCGACTGGCTTAAAACAAAACCCAATGCTCAGGTTTATCTCAGTCGCACGACAGCACTGATTTTTGTTGTGTTGGCGTGTAATCTTTTGATAGGGCTAACTCATTGAGTCAAAACGCTGAAAATCAGTAAATTGACTCAGTGCCTTGTTGACGTTTAACACAGGCATCAAATATTTGATCATGGATAAAATCCGCTGATTTACTGGGGGGCTGGATAAATACCTGTTTGGCAATTTGCAATAAATCATCACGGCCTTGAGAGTCTTTGTAAATCGATTTGATTTTTGTTTCAAACGTTTCCCAGTCGTCGCCTTCGGTCTGACGGATTTTCTGGATTTCATAGGCAGTACCTGCCTGATAGGCACAGCTGGTAATGGTTCCATGCTCCAGATTTTCTGCCTGGACCGAACCAACGAAAGTTAAGGCAAAAGTCATCATGACTAAGTGTTTCATCTGACATACCCCACTACTAAAACCTGCTAAATATTTTGAATCATCATGACATATTATCTGCAGAATAATACCAGTCTAATAGGAATGGCTTGTATGACAGGGCATTGCTATGCTAACAAGGGTGCAGGAAGTCCAAAGGAGCTGAAGTCTATGAGCAAAGAAATAGAACAAAGCATGATAGTGCTGGCCCGTCATCGTTTGAAATGGTTGAGGGTTGCCCTGGCTGGGCGAAATGCCGATCTGAATCTGGTGCAGAACACCTTTCATCAGCTGACAGGGCTGACCAGTTTAAGGTTTGTTCAGGATAATGGTCTGAGTCTGCCAACAGCGAAAGAACTGGCTATTATTGATAATCTGGCGATATTAAATGTTCAGCAACAACACCCGGAAGTATTGGAAAAATTTTCCAATGAATCACAGGAGTTATCGAAATATCTGGATATGCCTGCCCGGGATTTGCTTGATTTGCTGTTTAAGGAAGGAGGCCGGTTTCAGAATCAGGAAGCTATTTCAGTGGCTATGCACCGGGGCTTAATCAGTGATATTCATCATGAGAAAGAAGCCTACGACAGATTGAATGCACGTGAACGGAAACAGGATATGTAAAAAACCTGTTTACCAGTCTATGTTTTTTCCTTGCCAATCCAGAAATGACAATTCACCGTCGGCTGGCAAACCCTTTAGAATTTCAAACAATCTATCGGCAACAAAATCCGGGGTGAATAATTTATCGTCAGGCACGTTTGTATTATACGGACGAGATAGTGGAGAGTCAGTGGTACCGGGATGAAATGCCAGTAACTTTACCATTTTGGCGCGACGGGCATATTCAATGGCGGTGGATTTTAACAGCATATTCAACGCTGCCTTGCTGGCGCGATAGCTATACCAGCCCCCCATGTGATTATCATTAATGCTGCCAACCCGTGCGCTGAAGATGGTCACCTGACAGGTTTCAGCATGTTTAAGCACTGGTAAAAGCTGTTTCAGCCAAAGCACCGGGGTAATTGTATTGATATTAAACACATGGTTGATGGAGGCTGCTGTAAGTTGTTCGAGACGTTTTTCCGGTTTTACTGATTCATCATGGAGGATGCCGTGACAGATAAAGACCTTTTCAAAGTTACGTTGCTGGTCGTAAAACTGCATCGCCAGGTTGCCCATACTTGTTTCGTCATATTCAGACTGATACCAGATGACACCAGCAAACTTATCGGGTTGTGGTCCACGACTAACCACCACAATATTTTCAGCAGTTAAGTAAGTTAATAGTTTTTCAATGATGGCCTGAGCAATCTGCCCACTGCCGCCAATAACGAGAGCAGATGTTTTCATTTGTTGAGTATGCGCCTGATGATGTGAATTTTGTGTGTTAAAAATTTTTTACTTGTGTTCCCACGGCTCCTGCGTGGGAACACAAGTAACGACCTTTTAACTGAGAGCCATTCCTGATATCCATTTAAATGCTTTATAAATTGCGAAACAATTAGACTATTCATTCTGCATTCATGAACAATGGTTTACTGTTTAATAATGTGCGCTATATAAAGCAGTGAAAACTTATTACTGCCTTCTACTGACAAATGCTCTATAAACTATATTGACTCAGGTTTTCTGAAAAAATTATGAATGGATTAGTGCTATTTCTATGAAAAAATTCACCATTCGTTACCAGGATTTATTGTCTTTATTCTCAATGAATAAAACCTTATCTATTATTTTCCCGATTGTTTTAACAGCAAGTTTCAACATAAATGCAGAAGAGGCCGTTGAGGCGAATGAGGACTGCGGTGAAGCGGAAATTCGTTACAGTGATAACCCGGAGCTTACTCGCGCAGAAAGAATAGCATTAATGGAAAAAGCTTTTTTTGATTCGGTTAACCGCTTTGAGTCATGCAATTTGTCTGATCCAAATAATACGTCTGCGGCTGGCAGTGATGGTGGAGATAGTGGCGAGCAAGGCGGTGGAGAAAATCAGGGTGGTAATGCTGGTAATCACTCAGTCGCCAGCCAGGAAATGCAGGGTACTGAAGCTGAGACAGAAATGGAAAGCTCGATGCCAGCTCAGGCCGGCACAGCAGATTCAGTTGAACAAACTGATAGCAATGGTGCGGCAGTGGTATCTTCGGGAGGTGCAGATAACGGTGCTATCCCGGAAGACATTCCATCCGCCAATAACGACGATGCCATTGCTGCACAAATCAGACTGGCTGCGGAAGCTGAACAAGATCCAGAGATTAAAAAGAAACTCTGGAATGAATATCGTAAATATAAGGGGATGAACATTGTTGAAGACTGAGTCATTTAGAGCCCCCTCCAGGTTTCTTATCTATCTTATTATCCTGACCCATGTACTAACGGGATGTGCAACTACGTCATCCTCAGGTAATTTAAAAACCGGTCCACAACTGGCCTCGGCCCAGGAACAAAACAAAGAAATACCCTACCAGGGCGTTAAACTTGACGTCATTATTCCGGTCTTTTCGCCAGGGCTTTCCGATTCAGCAGCTGAATATGAAGAAGAAGGTATCTGGCCTGAATTGAGACGAGCAGAAGCCAATCGATTTGCTTATAAATTAAAAACGGCTTTAGATGAAAGTGGTAAGTTTGGTGCGGTTCGGGTAGCCCCCAACAGCACTGCTTCAGGTGATTTATTTGCTGTCGGCGAGATCATTGAATCAAATGGTCAAGAGCTTGAATTTAGCCTCAATGTGGTTGATGCCAGTGGTAAGCAGTGGTTAAACGACACCATTGAATATGAGGTTGGTGAAGGTTTTTACAAAAATCCGAGAAATGACGGCAAAGACCCCTATGATCCCGCTTTTGATAAAGCGGCCCAGGCGATAATTGAAGCCCTGCTTAAACAACAGCAAAGCGAACTGGCGCAACTGCAGAATATTAACGATCTGCGTTTCGCCGCCAGTTTCAATGAACAGGCCTTTATGGAGTATCTCGATACCAGTGGTCAACAAATTAAGCTGGTCAGTATGCCGAGTGATGCTGACCCAATGTTTCAAAGAGTCAAATCGATTCAGGTTCGTGAACAGTTATTTGTAGATAATCTGCAGCAGAATTACAGTGCATTTTCCCAGCAAATGGATGACAGCTATCTGGCATGGCAGGAAGCCAGTGCCACAGAAATGCAATTACGCAAAGAAGCTAAAACCAAAAGCATCTGGAAAATGATTGGCGGGGCAGTTTTAATCGGTGCCGCCGTTGCTGCCGCTACGTCAGGCAGTTCCAACGACCCGCGTTTTGCCCGTGATCTTGCGACTGTTGCCGGTGGTGTTGGCGGTGCAGTGCTGATCAGCAGTGGCTTTAAATCTCGTGAGGAAGCCAAGTTTCATCAGGAGGCATTAAACGAGTTAGGAGAATCGGTGAACTTGGAAATGGCACCACAGGTGATGACTTATGAAGAAGAATCAGTCGAGTTAACGGGTGATATTGATGAGCAGTTCCGCCAATGGCGAGATTTTTTGAACCGGATGTATCAATTAGAAGCCACGCCTGATGTACAGCTCTAAATTTCGCTTGAGGTTCAGCCATAGATCATGATCCATCAGAAAATCGCTGAGGCTAAACTCGCTAAACGAAAATTATTCTTCAAAACACTGCTTATTATCATTTTGCTGAGCGTGTTTTGCGTGGCGTTAATTTTGTGGGCGTCAGTCCCCAAAACCCGTTCCACTAGCGTCGAAACTGAGCAGCCACTGGATATTGTTGAAAGCTCACCTCAGGAAAATGGCAACCAGGACAGTGAAACCTTGCGTCAGCAATATCTCGAAGCCTATGCCCATTTTGAAAATACAATTAAACCCGAGTTAAACAAGATCGATCTGCCAAAGTGGGATGAACCGCTGGCTGATCGTTTAAATACAAATGAAAGTGCTGCAATAGAACAGTTTGGTGAAGCGAAATATGCTCAGGCTAATGCGACATTAGATGCTTTGATTAAACTGGCTGAAACTGCTATTTCAGACAGCCAGAATCAATTTGAATCGGCCATGCAAAACGCTCAACAGGCTTTTGATGACAATCAGTATGAACAAGCTAAAACAGCAATTTCAAAAGCATTGATGTTGGATAGTAGTTCTAATCAGGCTTCGGCGTTAGCAGAAAGAATTGAGCAATTACCGGAGATTGCATCTTTAGTTGAGCAAATTGAAGTCGCTAATGTCGAAAATAATCCCCAGACCGAGCTGAGATTAATCAACCAGTTATTAACGCTGACGCCAGAAAGAGAAGCGTTGAAGCAACGTGCTCAGGCGTTACAAACCACACTCAATAATCAAAAATTTCAATCGCTTATCTCCCAATCCTATGCTGCGATTGATGATGGTCGCATTGAAGCGGCCAAATCAGCATTGAGTCAGGCTCGAAATATCTACTCCAATCGAGCCGAACTGAGTGATGTAAATACTGCGATACAACAATATGAAAAAAACCAGCGAATTCAGTCGGGTCTGACCAACGCGGCAAAGGCAGAGTCTAATGATAACTGGCAAGCTGTAAAAAACAATCTTGAGCAGGTGGTTAAGGAAAACCCCAATAACCAATCGGCCACAGAAAAACTGACCATGGCCAATAACATATTGTCATTGGATAAACAGATCGATGACTACCTGAAATCGCCTTATCGACTGTCAAACAGCCAACTGGCAGAGCAGGCGCGTGGTGCCATTAATGCTGCCGCAGCATATCGTAATCAAAGCCTCTCGCTGACCCGTAAAAGCCGTGAACTGGAAACGGTATTAACCGCAGTGAACCAGACTGTTCCTGTTGAAGTCCGCTCCGATAATCAAACACATATTCTGGTGCGGGGTGTTGGTAATGTAGGTGTGGTTGATTCAAAAGTGATTCAGCTTAAACCCGGCCAATATACTTTTGAAGGTAAACGGCAGGGTTACAAGTCAAAGTTAGTTGAAGTTACTATTCCCTACGACGTAAACCGTTTTAGTCTGACACTGGTATGTGATGAGCCAATTTAACCAGCAGCTGGAACTTGCCCGTAAACGTCAGCACAGAATGTATCTGTGGTTATTGACGATATTTGTGCTGGTTTTCCTGATTATAGTGACAGTGATCTTTGCATCAAGGGGGACCCGGGTTGAGGTTCAGCCGGATGATGCTTCTGATGTATCAATTAACGCCGAGTCCTGGCTGGCAATGGTTATTTTGGATTCAGTATATTCGCTTGCTGAATCCACCCAAATTCAAGTAACTGCGAAAGGCTTTTACCCTCTTAGAAAAACCATTGAACGAGCTGATACTGGCAAAGTCATTACGGTTACATTAACCCCGTTGCCAGCTAAGATTATATTGTCCACATCGCTTGACGATAATCTCACTCAATGGCTGATAGACGATGAAATCATTGCAGTAGCAAATCATCTTGAGTACGAACTCCCTGCGGGCGACCATCAGCTCCTTGCAAAGCATCCACATTATCAAATGACGACGCTCGATCTGACACTCAGCCGTGGTGAAACAGTCACCCGTAATGTTGAACTGCAACCGCTGCAGGGTGAGTTTGTTGTAAATTCGGTGCCAAGTGGCGCAATGGTAATGGTAGATGCTGTTGAAGTTGGCAAAACACCGCTCACCGTACCACTGCAAGGGGGTTTTCATGATGTGCAGTTAACACTGCAAAAATATGAAACCACCGAAGAAACCATTGAGATAAAAAATCCCAGCCCGACGATAGAAAGAAACTATCGTTTATCTGCAGAAACGGCGGGTGTACGGTTAAATCTTCAACCCTCAGGTGGTCAACTGACATTGAATGGGCTGCGAATCGATAATCAGGATCGCCTTTCGGTTGAAGCGGGTAAACAGCACCGGTTGCACTATTCAAAGCCGGGATTTTTCTCCAAAACTGAAACGTTCACTTTGGACACCAATGAAAAAAGAACCCTTGATCTCACTCTGCAAAAAGAAATGGGTAAGGTGGAAATTCTATCCACGCCAACTGCTGAAGTGAAAATTGATGGAAAAGCGGTAGGAAATACGCCAATTGAGTTGGAATTAAATGCCGTTCCTCATGATGTACAGTTCAGCCTGCAGGGATATCGAACGATCTCGAAAAGCATTACTCCAACGGCGAGTGAACCACAAAAAATATCCGTTACTTTACTCCCCGAGGCGCAAGCCAGAAAAGCTGAAGCTCCGAGAGTGTATAAAACCAAAGCCGGTGGTGAAATGGCACTTTTTTTCCCCAACGACATTATTAAAATGGGGGCAGGAAGAGATGAGCCGGGGCAACGTGCCAACGAGTTTTTAAAACAGGTCCGACTCAACCGACCTTTTTATGCCGGCACACATGAAGTGACTAACGCTGAGTTCCAGCAATTTGATAGCAGTAAATCTGGCGATGGCAAATTACCGATCACTAATTTGAGCTGGCTGGAAGCGGTCAAATTTTGCAACTGGTTAAGCCAGCAGGAAGGTTTAACCCCCGTTTACCAGCTGCAAGGCAATCAGCTGAATCAAATTAATAGCAATGCTGATGGCTATCGATTATTAATGGAAGCGGAGTGGGAATGGCTGGCTCGAAAAGCTGGTAAACCCGAACAAACTTTGTTCGTCTGGGGCAACGATAAAACCATCCCAACCAAAGCCGTGAATATTGCCGATGAATCTGCCAAAGGCAGTGTGAAGCTATATGTGCCAAGATTTTATGATGGTTATACCGGTATTGCTCCAGTGAAGAGCTTTGACCGAGAAAAGTCTGGGCTTTACGATTTGGGAGGCAATGTCAGCGAATGGACTCACGACAGTTACTCACTAACGGTGCCGAAACTGGATACCGTTTATCCACAGGTTCTTGATACTTCAACCATAGCAATGCGTGTGATAAAAGGCGCAAACTGGCGTTCTGGATCACTCAGTGAATTAAGAGCGTCCTACCGCGATGGTGCAGAGCTGGGTCGCGATATTCTGGGCTTTAGAATCGGCCGATTTTTATCTGGAGGGAATGAATGATGCTATTCAAAAGAATTTTACTGATTGGGGCTTCAATCATGTTGTTAGTGGTCTTATCGTTGATGATTCACAATGCCTGGGCAGGTAAATCGGTTATCAGTCTGAACTCCCCCGTTTCGTTCCCAGTGGATATCTGAAGATGAATGATCTGATGAAAAGCTTTGCCGCCTTGATCGTATCGATCATTGTGGTGCACATGATTTATATCGGCTTTATCCGGCCAGAGGCTGCACAACTGGTTGAACTTGCCTTACAACAGCAGCAATCATCACCACGTAATATTGTGGTTATCATCAAAGACTACGAACAGGAAATCTGTTTTATTCTGATGTTTTGGGGCTGTTTTTTAATTGCCAGTTCATACCGTGAGATTCTCAAAACAAAATACCTGTACAGCGTTGATTTAATTGAAGATCCAACCAACAATAATGAGCAACCAATTGATAAATCTGAGCATAAAGAACTGGATGTAAACCGTATTATTCATCGGTTGGATAGTGAGATCCCCCAGGATTTAATCTCTTCGCCACTGGTTCAGACTTTACGTGCCTCATTATGGCGTTACAGCTCGACCAACAATGTGCAAAACCTGTCAGATGCCATTGAAAGTAATCTTGAAGCATTGGCTGTAAAACAAGACTCTGAAAACTCCATGATCCGCTATCTGATCTGGGCCATTCCCTCTATCGGCTTTATTGGCACAGTGCGTGGTATCGGTCAGGCGCTTTCACAAGCTGATCAAGCACTCGCTGGCGATATTTCCGGCATGACTGATAGTCTTGGGCTGGCATTTAATTCGACGTTGGTCGCTTTGTTGATCAGCATCTTTCTGATGTTTTTGTTCCATCAACTGCAACGAATGCAGGATAGCCAGATTGTCGATACCCAAAGCTATTGCGACAAATACCTGTTGAGACGCATTCGCTAACGCAACATGGCTTACCGTCGTAAAAAAGCCGAAGGTTCCAGTCTGGCATTTCTGGATATCATGTCCTGTGGCCTCGGCGCGGTTATCCTTGTGTTTATGTTGGTCAAACAGAAAATTGATGAAACCCCGGTTGAAATCGATAATCTTAAACAGGATATCAGTCAGCTTGAACAGGTGAGGGATGATGCTGAGACCACATTGGGTCAAATAAGAGAACAGTTAAGCAGTGAAAATGCCCGTTATCAGGCGTTAAAAAAACAACTGGATGATAAGCAGTCAACACTGGCGAGTCAGAGTCAGCAAGTCCAACGATCTGAAAGTGAACTGGATGAACTTAAATCCAGTATTACCTCCATTAAAGTGCCACAAAAACAACAGGATTTGGTTGAAGCTCCTCGTATCAATGAAGAAAACTATCTGTTAGGACTGAAAGTTGAAGGCCCCAAAATAGCGATTCTGGTTGATACCAGCGCTTCAATGACCAATGAAAAACTGATTGATATTATTCGCACCAAAAGCAGTTCCCAGCAAAACAAAAAGAATGCCGCCAAATGGCAACGCACTAAAAATGTCGTTGAATGGTTGCTGGCACGAACACCGGAAAACAGTGACGTGGTGGTAGTGGCTTTTAGTGAAGATGCCAAGGTATTGGGTGATAAAAAAGGTTGGCAAAAAGCCAGTGCATCACAAACGACTGCATCAATCATCAGTGAGTTAAATGCCATTGTCCCCGAAGGGGCGACGAACCTGCAAAAAGGCTTGAACACCGTAAATCAGTTTTCACCAACCAACCTCTACGTGATTACTGACGGTCTACCGACCAAAGGTGAATCGCAATATCGTAGTCTGAACCCTTTCTCCAGTTGCAGTTCGCTTACCGGTAATGCGCAGACGATTTCGGGTGAATGCCGAGTGAAATTGTTTCAGCAAACCATCAACGAAAGCGGTAAGCGGGGAGTGCAGGTCGATGTCATTTTGCTGCCGCTAGAAGGTGATCCCGATGCCGTGAATCAATATTGGATTTGGGCTGCCACCACCGGCGGATTACTGATCAGTCCGGCGAGTAACTGG
>NZ_DFTU01000001.1:46800-55383 GCF_002379485.1 Methylophaga sp. UBA4204
CAGTCCGGCGAGTAACTGGCCATGAAACATCGTAGAAAAGGCATCGATATATTCAGTCTGTCTTTTCTGGACGTGATTTCCTGTGGGTTTGGGGCCGTCGTCATGTTGATATTGATCTCTAAAACCGATGTCGATGTTTCCACTGCTGGTGCCGATGATATCAGCAGTTTACTGGCCTCGTTGATTGGTCTGGAAAACTCGGTGGCTGAAGTAAGTCAGCAAATTGAACAGGAGCTTTCGACGTTAGAAGCCTTATCGGGTGAAAAACAGGCTATTGCTCAGGCCGAATCTTCTTTGGAAAATCAGCTCAAAGCACTGCAACAAAAAAATGCCGCACTGGAAGAAAGTATTTCGGGACTGAGTCTGGTGGAATCACGCCTAAGGCAGGCGGCTTTGCCAACGCCAAGGAAATCTGCTGATAAGCGTTCCGCAGAAGTAGGCGGTATTCCGGTTGACAGCGATTATGTGGTGTTCATTATCGACACGTCTGGCAGTATGAAACAGATCTGGTCACGGGTATCCAGAGAAGTGGTGAATGTGCTGAATATTCACCCTGAAGTGAAAGGCTTCCAGATATTAAATGATATGGGGACATCGATGATCTCCGGCTACGATGGTCGCTGGATGCCGGATACGCCCTCTACACGAAACAGTGCCATCAAAATGTTTGAGAATTGGTCAGTGGTATCCAACAGCAGTCCGGTGGAAGGTGTGGAAATGGCGTTGAGAAAATATGCCAAACCCAATATCACTACTTCAATCTATGTATTTGGCGATGATTACACCGGCTCATCGTATGATCCGGTTATTGATCGGTTAACCAAACAGAACAAGCAACTCAGTAATGGGCGACGACTGGCCAAAATTCACGGAGTAGGCTTTTTATCCGTTAACAGTACTGACAGATTCAGCATATTGATGCGAGAGTTGACCAAACGTAATGATGGTACTTATATCGCATTACCGCCCTAGAGAATAGGGCTTCCACGGAAGACCATGGGAGCCAGAAACGGTAAGATCTCGTTTCCACACACCTGCGTGGTAACGCAAATGGTCTAATCAATAAACTCGTACTTCCAGCGAATCTCATCCGGCTTCATCATCTGCCAGACACTAAAACGAATCATACCGGTGGGATCGGAAGCTTTGCCAATCAATACATAACGACTGCCATCACTATCAAATCCGACGCCGGTTTTATCGTTGAATTCTGATATGGCGCTACTGTTTTGCAGGATAAAAGGCAATAAATCATCTGCTGCATCGGGTGGCGCAAAGGGTGGAACAGTTTCCGGTCGATTGCACAAACCAACAAATATTTCCTCATCGGTCGGCAGGATCAGAATATTCCAATTGAACAGGGTATAGACCGATTTAGCTGTATTATTCATTCGATGGACAGCTCAGTTATGTGATTTCTACAGAGGATAGGGAATCAGATTCAAACTGGCTCCCACGTAGAGCATGGGAGCCAGATGTATTCATTTAATTTATTAACCTCGTTCCCCATGCTCTGCGTGGGAACGTCGTGTTTAACGCAACGTTCTGCTAAACAGATTCAACGCCAGTTGATAACCAATCTGTGCTGTTTGGGCATCATAACGGCCACCATCACCCTCATCACGCATAAACGCATGTTCGGCATTGAATTCATGCCAGGTAAACGGAATGTCTGTTTCGTTGAGTTTGCTGTAGATCAGTGTGCGGCCTTCTGAGGGAACATGGTTATCCTGTTTGCCCCAGATCATCAGCAATTCGCCTTTGATATCTGCCAGACGTTCCATACTGTGTTGACCCGGTTTATTCGGGATCTTCTGAATATGTAAATCGGTAGCATAAAAACAAGCAGTGCCTTTCACTTCAGGTTGCAGTACTGCACGAAAAGCCAGATGACCGCCAATGCAATAACCCATCGCTCCAAATTGACCATTGCACCAGGATTGTTGCTTGGCAAATTTGATTAACGCTTCGTTATCGGTGTCATAGCCCTGCACATCTTTGTTTTCTTTATCGGCATTGCCTTTATCGCGACCGGCATCGTCATAACCCAGCACCGTACCAATCGGATTTAGCTCATGGAATACTTCGGGGACTAATACGGCATAACCATGACTGGCCATTAATCTGGCCGCACGCTCAATCGGGCCGGTTTGCTGAAAAATTTCGGAATAAAACAAAATGACAGGGTAGCTGCCTTCACCAACAGGACGATGAATATAGGTACGCATCACACCAGTAGGTGTATCAAGATCGGCAAAATGGCTTTGAATCTTCATGAAAGCTCCCTTGAAGTTGGATAGAAAAATAATGGACTATTGTACAACGACTAATCATTTTCAGCGGCCTGATTAATCTAATCTTACGCTCAATAATATTGCCAAATACTGATGCTCAGCGACTTTAAAGTAGATTAATATTCGTCTGTGTTTGATTGAATGACGTCAAGCAATTGAAATAGAGATTAAAAAAAGTGGTCAGCATCGTAAAACCTTAATAATTAACTGTTGGAATATCGCCGTACCACACGTCATAAAAGTTGTTGCTTAATTTATCTACAAGGAAAGTCATATGAAAAAAATAATTCTTAATATCGGTTTGCTACTGGGCATTATGTCGTCTTATACGCTGAGTGCCGATGAACTGCCAGTCACCGAAAGACTGGTTGATACACTCTCGGAGCTTGCCGGTGGCCCTCATCCAGGAATACGTTCTAATCATGCGAAAGGGATCATGGCTTCTGGTTATTTTGAAGCATCGAAAGAAGCCTCTGATATCACCTATGCACCTCACTTTAATACCCCTAAAACAGATGTGGTGGTTCGGTTTTCAAACGCCAGCGGTGTGCCCGATATCGCGGATTCAAGCCCGGATGGTTTTCCTAAAGGCATGGCGATAAGGTTTATGTTACCGGAAGAGGAATATACCGATATGGTGGTGATTTCGGTAGAACGATTCCCAGTCAAGACACCTGAAGATTTTCTTGGATTATTAACAGCCATCAAAGATTCGGCAAACTCACAAGCTAAACCGACACCAATAGAAGCTTTTCTGGAACAACATCCCGAAACGCTAACCTTTGTGCAATTACCTAAGCCCGCTCCAGTGAGTTATGCCACTGAAAAATTCCATGGCATTAATGCATTTGAATTTGAAAATGAACAAGGTAAAACCGTTTATGGCCGTTACCTCATTACTCCGGTGAATGGCACAGAGTACCTTTCAGATGAAGAACGAAAAAACGCTGCTAACAATTATCTACAGGATGAATTGCCAGAGAGATTAAATGATACTGGCGCGGCTAAGTTTACAATTGCCCTGCAAATAGCTGAAGAGGGAGATGTAATCACTGATCCTACAGTTGTGTGGCCAACAGAGAGAAAAATAGTGCAGCTCGGAACATTGACGCTTACTGAAATCATGACGGACGGTGAAAGTTATGCAAAAGCTAATATGTTTAACCCGTTGGCTATCCCGGAAGGCATAAGCCCAACAGACGATCCTATTCTTTTAGCTCGCCCTGTGAGTTATGCAATTAGTTTTGGTAGAAGACTAAATCCATAATTAGTTGGTATAAATAAGGCTTGAGTAAGGGGTGTTCGCTCAAGCCTTATTTTATTGTTAAATCAAAAGTTTTCCCTGGACTAAACCATTGTGCAATTGGAAATAGTTTAAACAATTCGATTCTGCTATTGGTGGGCTGTGATAATAGCCTTGAAAAATATCGCAGCCCATTTCAGACAACACTTCGCGTTGTTCTTTGGTTTCCACGTATTCTGCCACCACATGCACTCTTTGTGCTTTTCCCAGTGAACATATTGTCCTGACAATATCTGCATTAGTGTCATTGACCAGAACGTCCCGTGTAATGGAACCATCAATTTTTATTGCATTCACTTGAAAGCGGCGCATATATAACAATGATGAATAGCCCATGCCGAAATCATCCATTGCCAGATGCACACCGGTTTCGACCAGCTGTTGTAAAATCAAATCTGTCAGGCTGGTATCGGGAATTTCAGAAGATTCGGTAATTTCCAATTCAAGTTCTTCTGCCGATATACCGTAATCCTTAATATATTTCGTAATATAAAAAGGTAAATCCTTATCTGTTAACTGAAGTGGAGAAATATTTACCGCGACAGTTAATGCTTTATATCCTGCGGCATTCCAGCGAGCTTTGCAGGCACAAGCCTGCTTGATTACCCATCGGCCCAGATGATGAATCAATTCACTATCTTCGGCGACAGCGATGATCACAATAGGAGAGATAAAACCATATCTTGGATGCGTCCAGCGAAGCAGGGCTTCAACACCAACGATTTGCCCCTGACGATCATGCTTGGGTTGATAGACCAGTGTCAGCGAATTCTGTTTAATCGCATTTTGCATATCAACAGCAAGATCCCGGGCAATCATGCCAACCTTATCCTGGCGGGTAATAATTTTTTGTCTTGTATTGCCCACCTTGATTATCGTGTCTGATGCCTGTGTAAAAGCATCTAAAGACTGTTGCTGACGGTGTTTTTCAGCTTTTTTCACAAAGGGCAGGTAGCTCAAGGTGCTGATAGCGATTAACAGAACTTGCAGAGCAACACCACGCCAGGATTCCGTCAGTAGCCAGCCTGATAATAAAGGGGGCGTTGTCCAACCCACAATTGCGGAATCGTAAATAGTGATCAATCCAAACTGCAAAGCGGCCAGTGATATCAACATCAATAGAACCGGTATCAGCACAAATGGAATCAGGTAAAACGGATTAAATACAATCGGTAATCCGTAGATCAATATGTCATTAATATTGAACAGAGAAGGGACTATAGAAATCTTCGCAATTTTATTCTGTGCACCACGCCGCGTAACAATAAAAATTGCTATTAATAGGCCGAGCGTTGCTCCAGATCCGCCCAAATGCACAAAGTTATTGAACAGGACTCTAAACGCCAGAGATGAAGCATTGAATCCTGCATCCAAGTTCGCTAAAAATAGCGCTCCATCCGCTGCACCGTATATGAAGATACTGCCATGAAGACCCACAAACCAGAACAATTGGTTCATTAAAGTGACAAAGGAACCTAAAATCCAGGTTCCATATTCATTGTTATGTGCCCAATCAATAATAAGTTGTGTAAAGTCGGGAAAATCAGGTGTTGAAGCCAGTATCAGAGCCGTTATAAAAAAGATCATTCCGCTAAGAATAATCGACGGGCTTAAGCGCATCGCTTGATAAAAGGTAGTATCGGTATCAACAGGCAGGTTCAGCAGATCAAGATAGGGTTTTCTGGCGGCCCAGAGCATTAGTTCGGCTGAAAGCAGCCCAACAACAATCCCTATAAGAATAACTTCTGCACTGAACTCAACTGGAGAAATATTGGGTAGTGAAACGGTGATGATCAGAAAGTTAATTACCGCACTGATTGCCACCATTAATGGAGGGGCAATTTCACGGTGTTTGGTTAAACCTGGCATACGAAAAACAAGTTGGGAAGAGACGATAGCTGCCAGTAACAAACCAAACAAAGTAAATGAATTATCGATGATTTGTCTTAATGGTTCACGCCAATCTGCACCAAGCCAATGATCCATTGACTGCTGATAATAAAGCCAGGGAAAGTTCAGTATAAGTTCGGCAATAACGCGAAGAAAAGTGAGCGGCAAAAGTGCGACAAAGCTGTTTCTCGTCGCTATCATCCATAAGAGCAAACGTGCTTTCAATCCCGGCTCCTTTTATTTAGATTCATCAGGTTTTGTTGAATGTATATTTGAAAAAGTGAGAACCATTAACATCAACCTGATGTTCTAATTATTCCAGCATATTTAAATATAATCAGATCGGCAATCAATTTTATGTGACGCCTACCAGAAAAAAATCATTAAAGGGGGGATTGAATGAGTCGTGTAACGCACAACTTATGCCAAATATTATCTATAGGTGTAAGCAGAATTATTCCGTTTTAAACCTGACATTATCTATATTTTTAAATGCAATAGTGATGGATACTTTTTACTGTATTTAGTCGCTCAAATTTTAGCTAATTATTAACGAACCTTATTACCTTTTTCGGCATACATTTTTTTATCAGCAGCAGCTAAAAAAACATTAACATCAATATCTTTTTCAACCAGACTATTTACAAAACCCACACTGTATTCAATATCATAACCCCGAGCTGCTTCCTGATTATAATTCGTTACTTCGTTATCAAAGCGTTGAATAACCCGTTGCGTATTTTCAGCATCAACATCCATCATTAACACGGCAAACTCATCACCACCAAGACGGCCGAATACATCAGAATCACGGAAAACTTTCCGCAAGAAATTCGCAAATACGATTAACGCTCTGTCGCCCTCAGCGTGGCCGAACTGGTCATTAATGGGTTTAAATTTATTTAAATCAAACAACAGGATAGAAGCTGAAAGTCCTTTGCGACGGCAAACATTCAAACTGTGTTTAGCCAGCGCCGTAAAGCCTCTGCGATTTGAGATTAACGTCAGATCATCCAGTGTCGCCAATTGCAAAGCAGCAATTTCCTGTTCGGCCATTACGCCGAGATCGCGTAATAACTGCAAATCTTCCGGATCAAATTCTCTTGGTTCATCATCAATGATGCAAAGGGTGCCAAGGGCGCTACCATTATTTATCTTTAGTGGATAGCCAGCATAAAAGCGAATGTTGGGATTAGCTGTAACCAATGGATTATCTTTAAATCGATGATCCTCCAGAGCATCTTCTATAACAAATACGTCATCACCTAATATGGCATGACCACAAAACGAAATTTCTCTCGGTGTCTCGTCAGGAAGCTCATTTTCTGAAGCTTTGGATTTAAACCATTGGCGCCCATCATCAATCAAGCTCAACACTGAGATATCTACTCCAAACATACGCTTGGCCATGCGGGTCAGTCGATCAAATCTTTCTTCAGGTGCCGAATCAAGAATTTTAAGCGCTCTAAGCTTTTCAAGTCTTTGTTTTTCATCTTCGGGAATCATCGGTGAAATCATTATTTTGTTATCTCCAAACATGCCTTAGCAGATGGCAACCTTATTGACCATGGACATTCAAAGCAAGCAACAAGGTCACACAAACGTAACTCAAGTTGAGAAATAATTAGATTAAATTAAAACGTTATCCAGAAAGTTTGGATGCACATCAGTAATCAAGGTTATTCATCTTCTGGTTGGTAACCATCCCGAATCGTGATTTCAGTGTCTTTTGGGTGTTTTTCCAGAACCATACTGTTTTCACCAATGGTGATTTTGAAACTATCACGTGTAACTTCTGAAACTGTATAAGGCGTAAGATCAAGTAACAGCATATTGCCTCGAAGGCGGGTAATGCTGTCATCTGTCTGGGAAAGATAAGTCATATCCTCATCGTGATAAGTCACTAGCTCAGAAATCGTTTCCATGCCCTTGTCAGTCATGGTGAACGTTAAAGCAAAGGTATATTGGCCCTGCTGTCCAATCCAGGTAGTGTCGGCAAGCATCGCATAATCGACACCACGAGTCAGCGTCATATCACCGCTTTGCAAATGATCTTCATCTTTAACGGTCAGGGTATCAGTGGGTAAATCTTCTTCGGCTTTCAGTTTAATCATTTGTTCGCCACTGTCATATTCATACTCGGCAGTAGTGACATCTTCTCCCTGATGAATCTCAAGCGTTCCATCGGTATTAAACTGATAACTGATATTACCTTCCGGGCCCACAAATCTGCCCTGAAATTCATCATAGCCACAGCCAGATAACGAAATAGATAGAATTAAGGCGAACAGCCATATTAATTTGTTCATTGATGAAGTTATCCTTGCTTATAAATAGATTCAATGACGCAGAGGATACCGTTAAAGCAGTAAGACACAAAATAAATACGTCGTTATTGGCTTTGGTCACACTACTTGTGAAAAATTAAACGTAGATTGGGCTGAATTTATGATGCCCAACACGTGAAACAGATTAATTGTTGGGCTTCGTGCTTCAGCCCAACCTACCAAAATTGGTTGGTTGGATAAAGCCTGCGAAACCCAACCTTTAGAGATCTCCATTATTAAACAGCTGGACGTTGAAGCGGCTACTTAATGGAACAACCCGCACTAAATCAGCTGTATCCCACCACCAAAACTCCGGTAAATATCGACTAAGCGGAGAAAGCTTTGTTGTTGCAGTTGAGCCAACTGATCGCGGCTGCGTAGCAATTCTCGCTCAGAGTCGAGCAGGTCGAGAAATTCGCCACTACCGGCGTTATAACGCTCGCGGGAAATGTCTACCGCTTTGGTACTGGCCTGCCACTGCAGCTCAGTGCTTAACTGTTGCTCACGGCTAAGGTTGTAGCTGTTAAGTGCCAGTTGCATTTCATTGATGGCATCAAATACCTCCTGCTCAAATTGTGCGAGTGCCATTTGCGAACTGGCTTCAGCCTGACGAATACGTGACCTGACGGATCCTAAATCCGCAGCCTGCCAACTTAAACTGGGTGCAACCGACCAGCTTTTGGTATCGCTACCCAGTGTTAAACCGGGGCCAGATAAAAAGCCCAAAAAACCGCTTATCGATACATTCGGATATAAATCGGCGGTAGCC
>NZ_DFTU01000001.1:55448-56583 GCF_002379485.1 Methylophaga sp. UBA4204
TAAATCGGCGGTAGCCACGCCAATCTCAGCTGTACGGGCAGCCAATAATCGCTCGCTACTCGCAACATCCGCTCGATAACGCAGATAGTTTTCACCTTCCACCACGGATACAGGGTGTTTTAACTGAGGTAAACGAGGTACATCATCAAGTTCTAGTTGACCGGGCCGCTGTCCTAACAAAGCAGACAAAGTTGCATCTGCAGTCAACAGAGCGACGCGATATGCCGGTATAGAGGCATTTACTTGATGTAGTTGCACATCTATTTGCGTAAGCTCCAGCTCTGAGGCCATACCGGCCTCAAGCCTAGCCATAACAATGCCGCGACTCTGTTGCAGATTTTGCAAATTTTGCTCTGCTACTTTTAAGCGCAACTGGGCACCACGGTATTCACCATAGCTGGTTGCCACCTGGCTAATTAACTGGACCTGAGCATCGTGCCAGAGAATGTCCGCCTGCTGAGCCTGGGCTTCAGCGGCTTCACTGGCACGACGTAATTTACCAAACAAGTCCAAATCCCAGCTTAAATTGGCTCCGGTACTATATCCACGGAGAATCACGCTCTCATTTTCCCTCTGCAACACGGCATTTTCACTGGCCTGATAACCCGCGTCCAATGTGCCTTTTGGCAGAATGTCATTATCAGCATCGCGAAACACAGCATAAGCTCTGTCGACATTGGCTTTCGCTTGCGCTAACGTCCGGTTTTCGTCCAGGGCACGATCTATTAGCCGATTCAGCGACTCATCATCAAAGGCTTGCCACCAGCTTTGTGCCAACTCGGCTTGCTGATAAGGGCTGCTAATAGTGATATCAGCCACTTTGTCAGGTGACCGATAATCTGGTCCTACAGCGCAGGCGCTTAATGTCATCACCAATATGGCAATTGTTGTAAGTTTGTGTTTGTTATACATGGGTATTCTCCACCTTATCGGTTATTGCCGTTGACGAAGGCAGCGCTTTTGTTTCGCCACGCTTGGCCAGCATGTAATAAAACAATGGTGTTAGGATTAAGCCAAAGAAGGTGACACCAATCATGCCGGAGAACACGGCCACACCCATGGCCTGACGCATTTCAGCACCGGCACCGGTTGAAAATACCATGGGCACCACGCCCATAATAAAGGCGATAGAGGT
>NZ_DFTU01000089.1:0-430 GCF_002379485.1 Methylophaga sp. UBA4204
CTTAAATCGCCATTTTTGGAGCTTTGTGACCAATCACGTAATGACCTTAATGTGTCACTTTGTGAAAGTAATAACGGATCCTGCTCGGCAAGAGTCAGTCGATGATGACATAGATAATTACCACGGCCTTTGAGGATAGCCGCCTGAAACGGTACGGCCAACGCTTTACGCAATGTGGGTAAGTCACGTCTAAATAATTGATCCTGAAGATTTTTGGTGCCGGTGGAAATAAAGACTTTTTGACCCGATAAAATGGCCGGTGCCAGATAAGCGAAGGTTTTACCGGTTCCAGTTCCGGCTTCAGCGACTAAAACTGTAGCAGAGGCCAGAGTATCGGCAATACGCTGAGCCATTTCCTGTTGTGCCTGACGCGGATGATATCCCTTGATTTGCCTGGCCAGAATGCCGCCATCAGCAAAAATCTGTTGTA
>NZ_DFTU01000089.1:505-11364 GCF_002379485.1 Methylophaga sp. UBA4204
CCATCAGCAAAAATCTGTTGTAAATCATCCTGCATAACAACGTCCGTACGACTCCATTAACCAGCCTAGGTAAATCACGTAGCCTGATTATCCCAAATTTCAGGTTCTGCACCATTTTCAGCCGTCCAGATCCGTTCACCGATAATTTTGAATTGGGCGATAGACATGGCGCCGCGTTTTTTACGATTACTCTCACGATCATTCAGTGCTTCCTGAATAACCTGCTTGGAAGCATAAAATATTTCTACCGGCTGATATTCATCATCAAACAATACCAGTAACACCCCATCCCATTCCTGGGCGGGGTTCAATTGACCAATTCGTGGGGTGGATTTACTGGTATCAAAAATGGCGCGACCTTTAATCACCAATTTTTGATCGGCTAATGCGCCACTTTTACCTACGGCGTCATAACTGGAATTTAAATTATCCAGTAACTGCAGATCCAAAGATTTTGCGGCATCAAAACGGGCAATTTCCCCAGTAACTGGCAAAGTGCTGCCAGTTGCCTGACGATAACGTGCGGCCAGTTGTCGCGTTTCATGCATTAATGTATCGATGGAATATAAATCCATTTGTCTCTCTGACCGCCTTTATTCACATTCAAGCATTATACATGGCAAAAAAAAACGGTCTGCCTGCTTTCGCAGACAAACCGTAAATTTTGTCGAGGCTGTGAATAACCTACATACCTACGACCGTCATTTTTGCAAAAAATTCAATTAAGATTTTTTCGCATCCAGTTCTTTCTGATAATACTTATGAACCAGCTTATCCTGATTTTCCAACAGGTAATCGATGCTTGGTTCATGATTCATCGCTTTCTCGATAGCACGCGTTGTAGCACGACGATGTACATCAAATAACGCTTCATGATCCAGGTTTTCAACCGTGGTGATGCCAGGGTTTAACCAGACAGAAACGATGATGCCTAAATCATTGGCTTTTTCTTTAGGGATAGTACCGTTACGAACAGCATCCAAAACACCATTGGCAATTGCACCTTGAACCGTACCCATCAGAATATTGGTGTAGGCGGTATTTTTAACAGTCACTTTACTGACCATAATTGTTGCAGGACGAACCTGAACATCGGTATTCATCAGCGCTAATACGCGCGAGTGACCTTTAACCTGATCACCCATTAAATTGGCAAATGCGGTTCCTACTGGTCCATCCAGTTCGCCGATAACGACTTCTGGTTCCGCGGCAGTTAATGGTGGACCATCAGCGATCAGTGCTTCACCTGTTCGCATCACAATTCTTTCACTCATAAGCTATAGCTCCTTTAATTAGTGAGAGGGTTAGATAGAACAGTTCATTATCCGTGTCTGAACCTGATGTCGCAACCTTATAACCCTTTATGAGTACATAGATGCAGAGTAAACTGCACTGATTTGAGCATGGATTCAGCATGGCCGATATTGCAACACCTTATGAACGCATTGGCGGTGAACCTGCCGTTCGCAAACTTTGTCATACCTTCTACAAAATTATGTGTGAGACGCCGCAAACCGAAGTAATCCGTGGCTTACATCCGCAAAACATTCAAATCAGTGAAGATAAACTCTTTATGTTTTTGAGCGGATGGCTCGGCGGCCCCTCACTCTATATAGAAAAATATGGACACCCACGATTAAGAGCCAGACATCTTCCCTTTTCAATCGGTATTGAAGAGCGCGATCAATGGTTGTATTGCATGGCTCAAGCCCTGAAAACCATGGATCTGGATCCATTATTTGCTGAACAGTTAATGAGTTCTTTTGCCCAGACCGCAGATTTTATGCGTAATCGACAGGAAACGGAGTAAACATGCATATTGGCGCGGTCATAATTGGCGATGAAATTCTCAGCGGTAAACGTCAGGACAAGCATTTCAATCAATTGCAAATCATGCTGGCCAAACGCGGTCTTGAACTAAGCTGGACCTTGATTGTTGGGGATGATCCACAACAACTTGAACGAGCTTTGCGT
Organism: Methylophaga sp. UBA4204; assembly: GCF_002379485.1. Classification (NCBI taxonomy): domain Bacteria; kingdom Pseudomonadati; phylum Pseudomonadota; class Gammaproteobacteria; order Thiotrichales; family Piscirickettsiaceae; genus Methylophaga; species Methylophaga sp. UBA4204. The sequence continues at coordinate 2,480 of NZ_DFTU01000089.1, forward strand.
TACAGCATGAGCAGTGACGATCTGGTGTTCAGTTTCGGTGGCATCGGCGCAACACCCGATGACAGAACGCGCCAGACTGTTGCGAAAATTGCCGATGTGCCATTAATCCCTCACCCCGAAGCAACTGCTGAAATCGAAGCGCGGTTTGGCGAGGATGCTTACCCCAATCGTATATTGATGGGCTACCTTCCAGAAGGCTCGAGAATAATCCCCAATACAATCAATCGTATACCAGGTTTTTCTTATGCAAACCATCACTTCACTCCGGGCTTTCCAGAGATGGCCTGGCCGATGGTCGAATGGGTTCTGGATAACCTGTATGCGCATTTAAAAAACCAGCGCCCAGCAACAGAGCAGACTATTTTTGTTCAACGTGGACGTGAGTCGGATTTGTTACCGGTAATGAATCAGATTGTTAACGATTATCCACTTCTGAAATTATCCAGTCTGCCTCATCTGGGTGATCCCCCCCATATCGAATTCAGTCTGCGCGGCGATTTGGATCAGGTTGAACAAGCCATGCAATTGATTAAACAGGCGGTGGATCAAGCGGGTTTTGTCTGGTCCGATCAGTTAATCCAGTAAAACCACAGCGGTAAACTCGCCATGCAGAGCACGGTCGTTAATGTTACCGCTGCCGCGTAAAGCGATGTATCCAAGCCGTAGCGTTCACAGATCACAATACCAAAGACCATCGTCGGCATGGCAGCCGATAAAATCACCGTGGTCATAATATCGGTCGGCAAATTCAGAACCTGAGTCACCAGCCAAACACCCGCTGGCGCCATAAATAAGGTAATTGCTGCAACCGGTAATAATAGTGGTAACAGGTTCAATCGCAGACTCTGCCAGCGAATGCTCATGCCCAGTGCTATCAACATTAATGGCACCACGCCACCTGATAGCGTTTGCAACGCAGAGTGAATAAAATCAGGACGTTCCACATTGAGCAGATTTAATAGCACTGCGATGGTCACTGCCCATAATGGTGGTATTTTTATCAGGCTTTTTAATGGATGTGAGGACTGATCGTGGCTGCCATAATATCCCGCCATTAACATGCCCACCGTCATCAGTATGGGGGTACAAGCAAATAAATCGTATTGCAAAATAATGGCATTTGACCAGCTGCCAAGCACTTGATCCAATACTGGCAAGCCAAGATAGGTGACGTTGGGAAAAGTTGCCGCCAGGATCAACGCACCTTTTTGAGCATTGGTGACCGGTATCACTTTTAATACCAGCCATATAGACAAGGCTGCTGTCGCCAGACCACTCATTGCCAACAACGATATCTTCATTGAAGTGATATCAAGCGGCGCTTGCCAGATCACATCAATCACCATGGCTGGCAACAGAATATAAAAAACCAGATCGGTCAGAGCCCGGCGATGTGCCAGCGCCGGAATATGCCTGGGAGCCAAGGCCTGCCAAAGCGCACCACAGGCAATTAACACGGCCATTTGCGCCAAAACCATAAACATCGGAAGACTACCTTGAATAGAGGACGGTTGATCGTATCAACCGGTCACTGAAAACAAAAGCCAAAAGTGTATTGTTTTGCCCAATAACACTGGATTTAGCTTGCCTGACGGCAGTTGCACAGGTAATGTTAGCCCGATTACTGGATGATGTTGTAAAACAGCTGTCTCATGCTGACTCCAGCCTGATGATACCTTTAATAATGAGGTTGTTTCTTATGTCTTTATCAAAACAATTACTTATCTTGCTAACACTGATTTTTCTGATTGTGTTCTCAGTAAATTTTGTCATGAGCATGGACAATATCCGTAGTTATCTGCAGGGCGAATCGGAAGTGCATGTACAGGACACGGCAACCTCACTCGGTTTATCACTCAGTCCCCATATGGCTGATGAAACTGATCCGATTTTGCGAACCATGATGAACGCCATTTTTGATACCGGTTATTACAAGGAAATGCGTTTATTGGATGTGGATGGCAATGAATTAATTCGGCTGACCAATCCCGATGAAGTTCATGGTGTACCCAGCTGGCTTCCCCGGTTTTTTCCCATCGAAACTGCCACCGCTGTCAGTGAAATAAGTACCGGCTGGAATATTGCTGGCACCCTGCAAGTCACCAGTAATCCCGGTTATGGTTACCTCAAGCTATACGAACAATTTAAATCCACACTCAAATTTTCATCGTTCATTCTGTTAGGTGCGATTTTGCTGTTGTTGGTGGTACTGAGAATGACCTTACGTCCGTTAAAAGCCATAACAGAACAGGCAAACGATATTTCTGCTGGGAAATTTACCGTTATTGAAAATTTACCCTGGACCAGAGAAGTACGGTCAGTCGCCAAATCCATGAACAGTATGTCAACCAAAATTGGCAAAACCATTCATCACCTGAATTTGCGACTTGATAAGCTCAATGACAATTTGAATCGTGATCCACTTACAAATTTATTAAATCAGCAAACGTTCAAAGTCGATATAAAACAGGCACTCTCCATTGGCGAATTCGGCCATGTTATCTACATCAAATTCGATGACTTGAGTGCAGTGGTGAAAAATCAGGGTAAAAATGCAGTAGATGCACTGCTGAAGGATTTTGCCAGCCAGTTGCAACAACTACCATTTGCCAATCTGCGCAGTTATCGCTGGTACGGATCAGAATTTGCTGTTTTGACAACCGATAGCAATATTCAAGACATAACCCGGATTGCCGAACAGATTCAGGTTCTGGCCAACGAACTGGGGCAACAATATGAGCATAGCGACTTACTACATATGGGGATTGTTTCTTATGAACGTAGCAGTGAAGTTGAGCGACTCATGCCAGCATTGATTGAGGCCTATGAGCAAGCACGTTTGATTGAAGCCAATGCCTTTTACATCAAGGAAAACACCTTAAGTTCAATGTCTGAAATGAGCTGGAAAGCTACTATTGAACAGGTAATTAATACAGATTCGGCAATGATTACCTTTACCAACCAGGCTTACAATTACAGTGACACCGCAAAACCCCATCTGGTAATGCGTGAAGCCTTTACCGAAGTTCGTGATGCAAATGGTGATTTACTGCCTATTGGTACCTTCTTTTCAATGGCTGAAGCTTTTGATCTGGTTGAAACACTGGATAAACACATTGTGCAAAAGGTGTTGGACTTGATGGGCGAAGAATCCAATCCGGCTCCTGTGACAATCAACCTGTCTCTGGCATCAATTGCTTCAGCAGACTTCCGCCAATGGCTTGGCAAAGCAGTCATTCAATCAGGCTTATCCCCTGCCCTGTTAGCGTTTAGTGTGACCGCTTATGCTGCGGCCAAAGATCTGGATACATTCACCAATTTCAGCATCTTTGTCAGACAGTTAGGAGCTCACAGTCTATTAAAACGTTATAGCAGCGATGTGATTCCGGTGAATCTGCTGAAAGATCTGCATATTGATTACATTCGACTGGCACGCGATCTGACCACAGATATCCGTAGTAATACCAATAAACCGGACTTGCTCGATATCATTCAGGAAATTGCCCGCTTACTGGAAGTAAGAGTATTGGCAGAAAGTGCAAAAGACGAACAAGACTTTCTCTGGTTACAACAGGCTGGCTTGTTCGGGATCAGTCGTTAATCAATGTTGCTTCGGCTAAAACCTATTGTATTGACCTTACTGCTGGTTTGGTGGCTGCCGTTTTCTGTTCCATTGCTGGCAGAATTACTGATTTCAGAAGCGTTATTGCAACGCATTGAAAATGAATACGATAGTGAGGCCAGACAACGCGTTGAAGCCTGGCAAATATTGATGCAGGAAAATCAGGATTTATCAGAGCGGGAAAAACTCGCGGTAGTAAACGATTTTTTTAACAGTAATGTCCTGTTTGTCGATGATATTTTTTTATGGAATAAAGAAGATTACTGGGCTACGCCGATTGAAATGCTGTCACTGGGAGCTGGCGATTGCGAAGACTACTCCATTGCTAAATATTTCACCCTGAAACAGCTTGGCGTTGATGAAGATAAACTGCGTATCACTTATGTTAAAGCCATTGATCTGAATCAGGCACATATGGTTTTAACTTATTTTGAAAATAAACGCGCCATTCCCCTGGTGCTGGATAACCTGATTAATGAGATACAACCGGCCAGTCGTCGTCAGGATCTGACACCTGTTTACAGTTTTAATGGCACGGGGTTATGGCTGGCCAAATCCCGTGGCGAAGGACAACGGGTGGGTGATGCCTCGCGCTTATCATTGTGGGAAGATTTAGCTGCCAGAATGCGAGCCGAAACAGTTGCGGATTGAAGACAACGTTTGTCGCTACAGTGTCCGGCCAGCAATCTGATTAATCTGTGCAATCTGTTGTTGAATTTCGATTTCCAGTTGCAAAAGTTGGTGGCGATGTTTGTCGGCTATTTCCTGACTACGTAAAAAGCTTGTTAAATCCACCCCACCCATATCAAAACTACGTTGTTGCATATCAACATATTGCTGACTGACTGCATATTGTTCTTTCAATAGCATCTGTCTCTGTTGCAACGTTTTAAGCGTATCCATCGCGGCAAGCAAGTCAGCTTCAAGCTGACGTTTCTGTTGCTGCTGGGCAATCTGTAAATCGGCTAACTGCCGGCTGGCTTGTGCAATAGCCGGTTGCTGATATTGTTCATCGTTCAGGGCAAAGCTAACACCCACGCCTATGCTGTTGTTATAGGGATCGGCATGTTCATCCCGTTCACGTTTAACGCCTACAGACAGACTGGGATGTTGAACATTGTCATAACGGGCGTTGGCGATTTCACTGCGTTGTCGGGCAATTTGTTGCTCCAGCTCAGCTAATAATGGATGGGCTTTATCTATTTCAGTCGACAACGGTAAATTTTCTTCAATCACATCCGGTAAGACCTGCTGCCCGGTCAGGTATTGGTATTGATTTAAGCTTTGTTGCAAATCCATCTTTGCCGAAGCCAATTGGGACTGCATTTCCAGATGATGACTTTTTGCCAGCAAAGCTTCTGAACTGGCTAAATCCCCCCCCTCTACCCGATTTTCAACATTGTTAAGCAAGTTCCGGGCATTGTCCCGTAATGTTTCGGCATGGCGAACTTTGGCTGCAGAAAGCATCACTAGCCAAACATGACGTCTTACCTGTGCCGAGGCATCAAGGCGAATTCGTTGTTGATAGTAAGGCAGCTCTGCGGCCAAATGACGTGACAGATTCTGCTGATGACGTTTTTCACCGGGTAGCCAAATCGGCATTTCTACTGAAGATTCCCATTCCTGCAGACCCTCACCACTACCGATTACATCATTGAAATGATTCACCGATAAACTTAAAGGCTCAGCAAATAACTTTCCAGCAAGATCTGAACGGCTTTTTGCCAGCGCATCCATGCTGGATTCAGCTTGTCTGGCAGGGTGCTGGCTGTAAACGTAATCCGTCAGTGTTTTCAGCGTGATAGGATCCGTTTCTTCAGCATTAACGGAATAACTGACTAAAATTGAGCTCAGTCCGAATAATAAACACAGCATACGCAGTTTCATGTTCTACCCCTTATTCGGTGGTTTGTGTCTTGGCATTACGAAGTTTGGCAAAATTTTCGGAAATGCTTTCGTGGAACGACAATAATGCCGGAATGACAAGTAACACTAAAATCGTGGCAAACATCAAACCAAACGAAATCGATACAGCCATTGGAATCAAAAACTGCGCCTGAGGCGATGTTTCAAATAGTAATGGTGTGAGCCCGCCGATAGTAGTTAATGAGGTTAATAATACTGCCCTTAACCGTAAAACCGAGGCTTCAATAATTGCATTTTGGGTCTCCAGGCCTTTTTCACGTAAGTTCTTGAAAAAGGTCACCAGAATAATCGCATTATTGACCACGATGCCCGACAGCCCAAAGATGCCGAATAACGACAGAATTGTCAGGTCGATATTAAGTAACCAATGGCCGACCAGCGCCCCAATCAAGCCAAATGGAATGGCTGTCATAACCACTAGCGGCCAGCCATATGATGCGAATACCCAGGCCAGAATAATATAGATTAACGCAAAGGCCAGCAGTGTGCCCTGCTTCATATCCCCAATTGTATCGGCCTGTTCTTCTGCCCTGCCCTCAAAAACCACCTGAATACCATAACGCGCCATCAAATCAGGCAGAAATTCTTGCTGTAAATCCGCCAGAATAGTGTTGTTATTGGTCACCTGGCTGTCTACAGTCGCCGTGACATGTACCGCCAGACGGGTATCGGTATGGCGCAATACATCAAACCCTCGGCGTGCATCAAAGTGCACCACTGAATCCAGCGGCACACTACCGCCATCTGGCAGGCGAATCATAAAATCGTCCAGTGAGGCCTGAGTATTTCGTTGGCTATCTGGAAACATTACCCGAACTTCAACCTCGTCATCACCATCCTGAAAAATCTGTACCAGACGTCCGTCATAAGCCGAGCGTAGTTGTCTGCCAACGTTCTCAACCGTTAACCCCAACACCTCGCCCTGCTCCTTTAGGCGATAAATCAACTGCGACTGACCATAGGGTAAATCATCCTCAATTGCACTCACACCGGGATAACGTTGTAATGCATCAATAACTTCCCTGGCAGCCGCCTTGAGGTTATCGGTGGTGCCGCCGGTGAGCCGAATATCAATATCACTGCCAGGGGGGCCTCCTCGACGTTCCGATATGGTGAAGGTTTCAATACCTGCAGGCATAACGATTTTCTCGCGCCAGGCATTAATAAATGTCTGATTACGCACATCGCGTTGGTCCGGCGAAGTCAATTCAACCTGCATTGAGGCAAAACGGTCATCCACCTGAGCATCAGACATGCCTCCGGCAGTACCCGCCGCGCCCAACTTACTGGTGGCGACATCAACCAATGGCTGATCCCATTGCTGATCAGTTTGCTGCAATGTCGCCGTGAGATGTTGCAGAAATTTATCAGCTTCGCTGCGCGGTGTTCCGGCAACAAAGCGTGCATTGGCTAATACCGTGGTGCCTTCAGGTGATGGGAAAAAGTTAAAACTGATGCGACCACCTGCCAGTAAACCAAAACTGATGATCAGTAACGCCATGGCAATACTCACCGTTAAGCCGCGATTTTTTACAGCATTGGTGACCAATGGACGGAAAAGATCATCACGCAGATAATTGAAAGCATTATCCAGGCGTGCACGTATTGCCGAAGGCTTAGCATGATGAATATTTTGAAAGCTATGGCGCAGATGGCCCGGCAGAATCAGAAAACACTCAATTAACGAGGCGATAATCACGCAAATCACCACAAAAGGAATATCGAACAGAATATTGCCAATCACACCACTGATAAGCATTAATGGAATAAACGACGAAATAGTGGTCAGCGAAGAAGATAAAATCGGTGCCAGCATACGTCTTGCACCACCTTCTGATGCTGTCAGTGATGGTTCACCACTCTGATAATGGGCAAATGCATCTTCTCCCACGACGATGGCATCATCAACAATAATCCCCAGCGACATGATCAGACCAAACAGGCTGATCATATTAATACTGCCTCCCAGTGCATATAACACAGCCAAAGCTGCCATAAACGATACCGGAATACCTACCGCTACCCAGAAAGCAACGCGCCCATGCAGGAACAGAAATAAAATGCCCAATACCAGTAATAATCCACCCAGGCCGTTTTTTAACAGCAGATTGATCCGTTCTTTAATCAGTTGCCAGCTGGCGTCATAGACTTTGAGCTCAACGCCCTCAGGCAGTGTTGCGGATTTTTCATCCAGCCACTGTTCAAGCACCCGCGCACTTTCCAGTGAATCGGCATTTTCCGTACGTTGCAATTCCAGTTCGATGGCTGGCTGCCCCTGATAAAACAGATTCATCTGTTTACGTAAGGGTCGCCTTTCAATAGTAGCCACATCTTCAAGTTTCACTAATCCATTGGCAAAATCGGACTGCAAAGCAAATTCAGCAAATGCTTGCACATCACGACCTTGATCCAGACTGCGGATCTGCCTTGTGCTTTCATCGTTGCCAATTTCACCAGCGGGTAAATCCTGACTCAGCTGGGCAATACGATCAGCAACCTCATCCAGATCCAGTCCCAATGCTTCCAATTTGGTTTTATCCAGCTGAATGGCTATTTCTTCAAGCGGTAATCCACTGATATTGATCCGCGAGATACCGCGATCCAACAGTTCATGCTCAATATCATGTGCAAGATAACGTAGGGACGCCAGGTCGCCAGTTTCACTGGTGATCAGAATGCGCGCCACACTTTCATAATTGGTGACCAGAGTGACTTCAGGTTCTTCACTATCCGTGGGTAAATTGCGGATCTGAGCAATTCGATCCTTGACCTGATCCAGTGCCTGCCCCATATCGCTTTTTTCAATAAACTCAAGGGTGACCCGTGACATACCGTAAGATGAGGTTGAGGTCATCTTTTTCACATAATCCACACTGCGAAGCTCCTGCTCTACCTGGCGGGTAATCGACTCGGCGACGTCCTCGGCACTGGCACCACGCCATTCAATGCTTACCGTAATAATATCCAGAGCAAAGGTCGGGAAAAACTGAGTATTAATACGATTTAACGACAGAACCCCGGCGAGGATCATCACCATCATCAACAGATTGGCAGCAACCCGATGTTGGGCAAAGAGACCAATAAAGTCGCGTTTCACCGTACTATTCATCTTTAATACTTACGGATAACCCATTGATGGCATTTGGTAATTGAGTAGTAATAATCTGATCACCCTGTTGCAAAGCTTCGCTTTGAATCAGCAAGCGGCTTTTGCCATCCTGATTGGAGTAATCACCGATTTTGCTGACTTGCACCGCTTCAAGCTGATTATTACGAACACGATAAACCCGATCCAAACCATATAAAGCACTGTAAGGAATGGCTACAGTATCCTGCT
>NZ_DFTU01000089.1:11402-20922 GCF_002379485.1 Methylophaga sp. UBA4204
AGCCGAACGGGCAAATCAAGTTGGGCGCTGACAAACTGTCCTGCGGCCAAAGGTCCCGGATCACCTTGTAGGCGGAACAGGCCATCCCGTCCTGCGACATTGGCATTCACCTCACCGCTGAGGCGCTGTAATTCAAATTCATATTGCCGACCGGAAACTTCGGCAGTAGCGGTCAATTGCTGTGTTTCAAGCACTGAATAAATATCCGCCAGATAACGCTGCGGAATGGATGCACGCAATTCCAGTTGCTGCATATCATAAAGCGTCATTAAGGCATCACCCACCTGCACCCGGTCACCCTTGGCAATTTGCCGATCCGTGATTCGACCTGAAAATGGTGCTTCGATAATGGTACGACTCAAATCCAGTTCTGCGCGATCCAGTTGTGCCTGAGCCTGTTGACGGTTTGCCTGAAGTTGGGCAATTCGAATGGGATGATCCTGAATATCAAACTGCCGCTGTTTAAGCTCAAGGCTTTGTTGCGCCTGTAAAGAGATGGATTCATCCAATAAAGCCTGGGATGACAACTGGCTCTGTTGCAACTTTTCAGCACGATTCACCGCCGCTTTAGCCAGATCGACTAATTGCTGTTGCGTACCTAACAGGGCTTGATTGCGTTTAAGTTGCGACTTTTCTGCCTCGATCTGTGCATCAATCAGTGCCAGTTCGGCAGCAGCCTGTTCTACCGCCAATTGTGCTTCTCGAGGATCCAGCTCAATCAGCACATCTCCCTGTTCAACATATTCGCCATCAAACACATAAACCTCAGCGACATCTGCGGTAACAGCAGCTCGCAAATTAGCCATTTGCGGGGCTTCAAGACGACCATACAACGTTAATGTTGGTGATAATGCGGCAAAATCAATCGTCTGAGTCTCAACCAAAACACCCTTTACCGGACGATCCTGAACCGGAGCCTGAGGACGGGTACTGATCAACGTACTGAATATTACGATGGCCAATGCCACGACCAGCAAAGGGGGTAACAAACGTTTAATCAAAACCCTACTCCGTTAAATTTTCATGGGTGACTTTGGCAGATCACTCCGCTTCTGTCACGATGATTAAGCGTAACGCATCCAATTTCAGTTCAGCCTGGTGCAAATACTGCTGCAACTGTTGTTGTTGCAACTGCAGTGCTTCAATTTCTGCTGGCTTAATATGGGTGTTTTGTTCTGCAAGATGCTGCAGACGGTTCAATTCATGGTCCGTCAGCTCAGTCATTTTACTGATAGCTTGTTCAATTAACTGTTTTTGATGTTTGTCTGCCATTTTTTTACTAGCGTCAATTAAATTATCGATTCGGGATCTGGCGACCTGCACCATCTGCTGAGCAGTATGTTTGGGAATGCGGCCAGCTTGCTGATTCATTTCCTGCTCGGGTAACTGTTCTTCAAAACAACGGCCATTCTCGTCGATAACAATTCGCAGGTAAGATTCAGGAATATACCGCGTAATATTAAACTGCTTCGGTGCAGGACAATGCATTACAAAGGCGACTTCCAGTAACAAACTTCCAGCGGGGACCAGATTACTTTTTAACTGACAGAATGCGGTATTACCCAGATCAGAACTGATCACCGCATCCATTGCCGATAACACCAATGGATGCTCCCAACTCAAAAACGCCATATCCTCGCGGGATAACGCTCTGGCACGCTGATAAGTGGCCGTTAAACCGTCTTCTGGCAGGTCAATTTCATCACTTCGTAACTCATCACCACGCTGCAATATAATACTGTCAGCACTGTGAGCCTGTTGCTCAACACCGTAAGCATCAAAGAAATCATCCATAAAAGCAGCCAGTTCCAATGGGCTGCTGGCATCGTCTACCTGCATCAGGATTTCTTTTGCAGCGGCTTCATCATAGGAATTCAATGTGAGCAGTCGGTCCCGTCCCTGACTGAGACTTTCGCGTAATTGCTGCTCTGCCTTTTGGGTTTCTTTAAGCAATTTGGCAAAAGCTTTTTTGTCTTCGGGATGTCTTAGACATTGTTCCAGCTGATCAGCAAATTGTTCACGTAATGCGGCACCGGTTTTACAAACAGATTCAAACGCATTTAAACCCTGCTGATACCAGTCCAGCAACAATTGCTGAGCAGTATCCTGATAAAACGGCAGCACGATGTTGACGGTATTACGCTGGCCGATACGATCCAGTCTACCAATGCGTTGTTCCAGCAAATCGGGATTGAGCGGTAAATCAAATAACACCAGATATGAACAGAACTGGAAGTTACGGCCTTCACTGCCAATTTCCGAGCAGATCAGAATTTGTGCGCCCTCTTCATCATCAGCAAAAAAAGCCGCAGCACGATCGCGGGTAATTAATGTCATCTGTTCATGAAATACAGCGCTACGCACACCATGTTGCAGACGCAGATGTAATTCCAGCTCTTTTGCCGTTTCAGCATTGGCGGTAATTAATAAGGTTTTTTCTCCACGGTGCTGTTTCAGCCAGCTCACCAACCATTCAACCCGCGGATCCAGCTCCAGCCAGTCTTCACCTAAAAGTGTTTCTGGTTGTACCAATTGAGTAAGTTCGCTGTTGGTTTCGGGCAAAAACTGCTCTGGAAAATCCAGCGGATAAGTTGTCAACTGCCGCTCAGGAAACCCTTTAACGGTATCGCGGGTATTACGGAATAAAATCCGCCCGGTGCCGAATTGGTCTAGAAACTGCTGTTTAGCCTGTTCACGTGCTGCTTCAAATTCATCACTGTCAGCCAACGCAGATAACAACTCATCATCCAGATAAGGTTTTAATTGCACTTTTAAACGTTTGTTTTTATCGAAATCACTGGCTGATTCAACCGCCATCAATTGCTCGAGTAACAGACTGATTTGTTGATAATGCTGTTGTTCTTCCCGAAATTGCGCTAAGTCATAATAGCGATCGGGATCCAGTAACTTCAAACGGGCAAAGTGACTGTCCATACCCAGCTGTTCAGGTGTAGCAGTTAACAATAAGACTGAAGCAATCTGCTCTGCCAGTTTTTCAACCAGTTGATAACCTTCACTGCTCTCACTGCTCTGATCTTCATGCCACTGTAGATGATGTGCCTCGTCCACTACCAACATATCCCAGCTTGCCTGCAATACATCTGTTTGCATTTCAGGATGATTTTCCAGCGTCTGTAAATCAGTTAATACTAATTGAGCGCTATCAAAGGCATTGCCCTCGTCTAATTCAACCAGCGCTTCATAGCGTTCGGCATCAATCACCGTAAAAGCCAGATTAAAACGTCTTAGCATTTCAACTAACCACTGATGCACCAATGCTGAAGGTACAATCACCAGTACACGACTGGCCCGACCCTGCATGATTTGCTGATGCATAATCAAGCCAGCTTCAATGGTTTTCCCCAAGCCGACTTCATCGGCCAGTAAAACTCTGGCAGAAATACGGTTGGCCATTTGTGAGGCAATATAAAACTGATGCGGCAGACATTGGACCCGAGCGCCCAATAGTCCAAATACCGGTGACTGATGTAAACGATGAAAATATTGATGGGTTCGGAGTCGTAATTGGAACTGGCGATTTTTATCTATCTGACCAGCAAATAAACGGTCTGAGGCCTGGCTAAACTGTACAAAGCTATCCAGATCCATCTCATGAATACTGACAGCTTCTCCCTCAGCGGTTTCCCCCTGATAAATCACACAGCCATTTAAAGGATGTTTTTCACTGATGGTAAAAATCTGTCCCTTACGGGTTTTTACCTTTTCACCCAGCGGATAATCCACCCGGCTCAATGGTGCATTATTAGCGGCGTAACTGCGCTGCTCTTCGGCAGCCGGAAAGGAAATTTCAATTCGTCTTCCGGTGACTTCAATGATGATACCCAGACCTAACTCGGCCTCGCTGTTACTGACCCAACGTTGGCCAACTGCAAAACTTAATTCTGACAAACTGTGCTACCTGATTAATTGCGATGAATTTAGACATTGCCCTACCTGACAGGCGAGCAAAATATGCTGATATGGTAAATTGTCAGGCTGTATTTTCCTATAGTAAATAAGATGTCCAGCCAGTTTTTTATACTTCGCACTCCTTCAATCAGCGAATCGGAAATCAAAAAATCGCGGTTTATTGGCGTAGCTATGCATTGTGACAGTGAACAATCTGCTTTAAAACAGCTTCGACAATTGGCTGCACAGCATGCCTCTGCTAATCATCTGGCCTTTGCCTGGCGGATCCGCGCCGCTGAAGGGTTTATCACCGAACGTTTTTTTGATGCCGGCGAACCATCCGGCACTGCAGGTCGGCCCATTCTGTCACCGTTACAAGGCGAAGATCTGATTAATACGGTGGTGGCGGTCATTCGTTATTTTGGCGGGGTTAAATTAGGCACTGGAGGTCTGACCCGAGCTTATGGAAATGCCGCTAAACAAGCCATCGATGCAGCAGGCAAGCTTCCCTGGGTAGAAATGGCGCAACTCAGTTTAAAGATTGATTACAGCCAGTTACAAATGCTGGAATATCAGCTTAAACAGATCAAAGGACGAATTGTCGATCAGCAATTTACCGATATGGTCAGCGTGGTAATCGAATTGCCCGCTGAGCATCTTGTCGCAATTCGCGAACAATTCAGTTCGTAAACGTTATCAAACGCTGGTTAATGTCAACTGTACTGAAAGCAAATTGTTGCTGAATGAACTTCAGGCTATCGCGATGATAGAAAAACACATGAGTAATATCGTTTTTGTAGTGCCACTTGGCAAAATCAATACCCTCATCAAACAGCTGGGTCATACAAAACAGTTTCCCATCCGCCTTAAGCAATGATTTGAGGCGGGCAAATTCAATTGCTGGCTGATGAAAATGTTCAATAACTTCGCAACAGATAATAAAATCATATTGCTGTATTAACACGCTGTTATCCGGATAAAAAACCGGATCATACAACTTTGTCTGATAGCCTTTTTCAGTAATGATTTTACTGATAACAGGTCCAGGCCCCGCCCCAAAATCCAGACCGATTTTGTCAGAGGTAATCTGGCTTAGAATAGCCTCGGTAATTGGTGAGACAAACTGCTGATATCGTGGATCATCAACATCATTTTCATGGGTCAGATATAACGCTGTTTCGCTTTCCCGATCTGGCAGATGCTGTTTGCCCATCTGCAACGCATGACATTCATCACACTGCCAGTAATCGCGACCACGCCAATGATGATAAAAGGCTACGGGCGCGGCGCATAAGCGACAACTATTCTCGATCCACGGGTTCACAACGGTAAAAAGCTGGTCAGCAGTCCTATCAAGCCACCAAATACCCCGCCCCAGACGACCAGCCAGCCCAAATGCTGACGAATCAGGTCCTGAATCATCTGCTTGACCATTAATGGTGTCAGTTCTTCCAGTCGACTGTGAACGATAGCGTAAATCTGCCGATATAAATCATCGCTGACCGGCCCACTGCTAAGCTTTTCCCGCAGGTGCTGCTGAAAGTGTTCGCTATGGGCAATGTCATTCAACGAATGCTGCATTTTACGAACAAAAGGTTCTTTCAGTGGATTAAGCGCCTTGGCTCCGCCGACCATTGATAACATGCTGCCAAATGATGACTCCATAATGGTTGCCACCAGATTATCAAACACCGGATTCAGGTCAGTTTGATCGATGATTTCGGAAAAATCGAGTTGATGATCGCGCTTATCATCGAGCATCTCGCTGACAAAGCGATCCAGACTTTGCTGATTAAAAAACTGTTCCATTACCAGTTTTTCAATCGCTGTGCGAAACTCACTGAAGCGTGCTGTAATGACACCGGATCCATACAATCCAGGTACTTTCTCAAACAGCATATGAATGGCCAGCCAGTTCGTTATCCCTCCGGCCAAGGCAAACATTCCCATTGATAAAACCGGTTCACGCCAGGGAGTGTCCAACAATAAACCTACGCCAATCACTGCGGCCGCGCAGAGATTGGTTAATAAACTCTTATTCATCGTCAGTTAATTCTATTCAGTCTTTAGTCCAGCGAGTTAATGCTTCAATGATCTGTTGCGCCTGATCGCGGCTGGAGATATTGAATTTTGAACGTTGGCCATACTCACCATTACGTTTTTGATAGCGGCGGATCGTATATTTATCAGGACCAAACTCGCCAGTTTTGCGATCCAGATCCTGATAACGGAACATCACTGTTGCCCAGGCACCTTTGGTAAGAACAACCTTATCGAGTTCCTTGACGGTGGTCACATCGCCTTCCTGATAGGTCACCGTTAACTCATCAACTGTTTCTGACATAGTGTTTATATTCCTTTGATTTAATTAAAAAACTGTTTAAGCGCATTGTATAAATGCGAAGTATCCTGGCTGCCGGCAAGCTCACGAATCGAATGCATGGCAAAAGTTGGTACACCGATATCCAATGTGTGAACGCCAAGGTTACTGGCAGTTAACGGCCCGATTGTACTGCCACAGCCCATATCCGTTCGCACCACAAAATCCTGCACCGGCACATCAGCCAGTTCACAAAGCTGCCGGAAACGTGCACTGCTTTGACTGTTAGTGGCATAACGCTGATTGGCATTACTTTTAATCACCGGTCCTTTATTCAGGATGGGGCCATGTTGTTCATCATGCCGATCAGCATAGTTGGGGTGAATGCCATGCGCATTATCAGCAGAAATTAATAAGGAGTGCTGGATAATTCGTTGATAGCTTTCATTATCCTGGGCCAGACGCTGCAGAACGGCGGGCAAAAAGGTTCCTTGTGCGCCACTGGTCGACACACTGCCGACCTCTTCATGATCTGTGCATACCAGTAAATTGGCCTTATTTTTCGATCCAGCCAATAACGCCTGCAAACCAATATAACAGCTCAGCAGATTGTCCAGTCGCGCCGCACTGATAAAGTCTTCATTAATACCAACCAGTGCCGATGGTTGCGTATCGTAAAAACAGATTTCGTAATCCAGCACTTTACCTACATTCAGTTCACCCTGCTCGGATCTGAGCTGTTGCTCGAGTAAGGCACGGAAATCCGGTTTATCGCCCTCTTCGGTCTGCAGCACTATCGGTGGTAGATGCAGCTGCGGATTAATACTGCGATTCTGATTGACGTCCCGATCTAGGTGGATGGCCAGACTGGGAATAGTTGCCACAGGCTTTTTGAAATTAACCAACGCATGGCTTAATTGACCATCGGCATCAACAAAGCTTACGCGTCCGGCCATCGATAAATCCCGATCAAACCAGGGGTTTAACAGGGCTCCACCATATACTTCAACACCCAGCTGCCAGAATGAATTTTTTACCGTGCCCGGTTGTGGTTTGACTTTTAAACAGGGACTATCGGTATGCGCTCCCACCATTTGAAAACCGGCTTCTGCCAGATTGATATCGGGCAGGTTAAACGCAATTATGGAGGAGTCATTGCGGGTTACATAATATCCACCGGTCGATAATGTTCCCCAACTTTCTTTTTCATTGAGCTGTTTGTATCCAGCAGCCTCCAAAGCCGCTTTCATATTGGCTACCGCATGAAACGGTGTGGGTGAGGCATCAATAAAATCAAGTAAACCACGATTGAGGTTCTGGGGGGACATGCTGCTCATGATGAATTCCGGAGTATGAAACTGGACGATATGTTAACGATTTTGTCGCATCAATGTGACAAATTCAGCCGATTGTTTCAATCTTCTATGATTTGGCCACGATAAATCCGTTTACTTTTAGGCTTTGCAGAAGGTTGTTTGTCAACCGGTTGGGAGGGACTCTTAACCCTATCTGATGTTGAGTCTGTCTGCCCTTTTTCAACAACCAGATGACCACGATACATACGTGGGGTTTTAGAGTGACTGGAAGAGTCAACATTTTCAGATCTCGCCTGGCGTCGTAATCCCAGCGCGGCGAAAATATCTGCTTGATCTTCAATGCTGGCACGTCCACTTAATGGCATTTTCAGCGTACTGTTAAAACTGGTTCGTTCAATGAGTAGTCTTGGCAGTAATCTGGCAACCTCAATACCTTTTACTGAACCAAATGCCATCGCTTCAATTTGACCCTGTTCGAAAATAATATGGCAGGCTTTGTTATCGGCAGTCGTTAAAACTAGGGTCTGTTTATCTTTCAAGGTCCCCCTCTGCTGGAGAATATTTTTTCATCTCGCAAGGCGGAAATGATGAGGTGTAGTTATTTCTACATAAGTCATTTCCAACGCCGTGAGGCGGAAAAATAGTCCCAGCCCCATGGGTTGTGGCTGAAAACTCACCACTCCGCGTTGCTCGTCGTTGATTTAGACTCACTAAACTGCTCTCCTCGCGCCTTGATTGGTAAGTTTTCAGTCACAACAGAGGCGACCTTGAAAGAAAAACAGACCCTGGGTGCCGCTTTTTTGCTCGTTACATAACGTCAGAAGCAGCTTCAGAATTTCCGTTGTCTCAAGCATAAATCCCTCATTCTGTATCGTCCTGTTTTTTAGCTCGGATAATGCGCCGGGCATTACCGCCATGTAAACGACAACGATCAGCTAAAGCGCCCAGCGACCATGCTTCAGGCTGACGGATCGCCACTGATCGTTTGCACTTCTTACCGCCTGGTAATCGTGCACCACATGGTGGACGATAACGTTTGATCTTTTCCCATCCTTCCAGGGTTTGGGTGGCTTTACGAATGACTTTTACTTCCCGGGGTGACAGGCTGTTTTGGTCGACTGGACGTGTTTTTTCATCAGTGTGTCGCCACCAGTAACGCACCACTGGCAATGGCAGTCCAAAACGACGAGCCAAATCATCTGGTTTTCGGTAAATTTCCATCTCAAGCAGCGTCAATGCAGCTTGTTCCAGACGGGCAGTAAATTCGCGACTTTCTTCAGGTGTCATGCGGGTAAACAGGTGGCTGCAACGCAATAACCTCTTCGGTTAGATCTATATCTTCTGATTCGCTAATAGCCACATTGCGAACAGAAACTCCTGCATCAATCACACTTTGCGGATCACCGGTAATCAATGGATGCCATTCTGGTAACGTTTCGCCTTCAGCAAGTAAACGGTAGGCGCAGGTATCGGGCAACCAGTCAAAAAAGTGTGCCTGCTCGACGCTAAGTTGAATACAATCTGGCACAGTCTTTTGCCGATTAGCATAATCCTTACAGCGACACGTTGAAATATCCAGTAATTCACATGCCACACGTGTGTAATACATCCGGTCATCTGAATCATCTTCAAGCTTATGCAGACAGCAGCGCCCACAGCCATCGCAAAGGCTTTCCCATTCGGTATGTGTCATCTGTCCAAGACGTTTGTGTTTCCAGAACTCGGTAGATGTTTTATGCTGGTCAGTCATGAATCAATCAGTCTTATTGTCTTCGCTGCTCAGTACGCTGATACAGCAATTTGATCCGCAATCTGTATTGGTTGCGGGAGAGTCGGCCAAGCTATGCCTGAACGACTGTCAAGATACCAGATCAGAGACGCTGGCGACACCATTTGAACAAGCACAACTGAAGCAAATTCACAGTATCGATCTGGCGGTCATCAGCGACTTGACGGAAACTTTACCGTTACAGGC
>NZ_DFTU01000089.1:20986-21943 GCF_002379485.1 Methylophaga sp. UBA4204
TCCGTTACAGGCCGGGCAACAATGGCTGGGCTATTTACGCAATTTACATGCACCGCATATTATTCTGATTACCAATCCTGCGCTGGCGCAAAAACAGGGATGGCAATTTCGCGATTATCTGGCCATGGGCCTGCATCATATTGCCGGAACCAGTGATGGATTACAGGTGTTCAGTTATGCTATTGAAAATTACCAGCCCAAACGTGACTGGCTGAACAGTCGTTTCTGGGCAAATCCGGAAAACTATGACAAATATCGTTGGTAGGCTGTCATCAGATTGTCATCAAATCCCTCTAGTTTGCTTGGGGGTGTCGGGTTACAGAAACACTAAACAAGCTTATCGTTAATTAACCTTCAAACAAGCCATCAAAATGGAAAACATGGAAACACAAATTGATCTGAACAGCTCCGACCTTTACCTGAATCGTGAGTTGAGTCTGCTGGAGTTCAATTGGCGCGTATTACAACAGGCCCTTGACCCCACTGTGCCATTGCTGGAAAGACTAAATTATCTGTGTATTTCCAGTACCAATCTGGATGAATTTTTTGAAGTACGCGTTGCCGGTCTGATCCAACAAATCGAAATTGGTGATCCCTACCTGGAAGCTGATCAAATCAGCGCTCAGGAAGCATTAAGGTTGATCAGCATACGTGCCCATGAATTGGTTGATGAGCAATATTCGGTACTTAATGATGAGTTATTACCGTTATTGGAGCAGGAAGGCATTAAGGTCTTGCCAAGACCAATGTGGACAAGTGAACACAGTGCCTGGCTGGAACAGTATTTTCGCGATGAAATTCAGCCTATCCTTAGTCCTATTGGGCTCGACTCCTCCCATCCATTTCCCCGATTACTCAATAAAAGTTTAAATTTTATTGTATCGATGGATGGCAAAGATGCTTTTGGTCGCAATATCGGTTTTGCCATTTTACAGGCCCCCAGAGCGCTACCACGAG
>NZ_DFTU01000089.1:21987-23555 GCF_002379485.1 Methylophaga sp. UBA4204
TACCACGAGTGATTCAGCTACCTCCGGAATTATGTGAACCTGGGCAATATCACTTTGTATTTTTATCATCGATTATTCATGCGTTTGCCGATGATCTGTTTTTTGGGATGAAGATCAAGGGCTGTTATCAATTTCGTGTTACCCGAAACAGTGATTTGGCCATTGATACTGAAGAAACCAGTGATTTGCTGGCAACCATAGCGGATGAATTGACACATCGTAATTACGGTGACGAAGTTCGACTTGAGATTGCCCATAACTGCCCTGAAGAAATGGTTAATTTCCTGCGTGACCAGTGTGCAATGCATCAGGATAACGTCTATCTGGTCAATGGCCCGGTGAATCTAAGCCGTTTGCAGGCTTTGCATTCAATGGTTGAACGTTCGGATTTGAAATTTAAACCCTTTACTCAGGGAAGACCCAATGGTCTGACATCAGAGGTGGAAATCTTTGGGCTATTAAAACAGAAGGATGTCCTTTTACATCATCCCTATCAATCCTTTACCCCCGTCATTGATCTGATCAAACAGGCAGCTTCGGATTCCAGCGTGCTGGCCATCAAACAAACCTTGTACCGTACAGGTGCTGTTTCACCGATCGTCGATGCATTGGTCGCCGCCGCTCACGGTGGAAAAGAAGTTACCGTGGTTATTGAATTGCGGGCACGTTTTGATGAAGAAGCTAACGTTGCATTGGCTTCCAAGTTACAACAGGCGGGAGCTCATGTCGTATATGGCATTGTTGGCTATAAAACCCATGCCAAAATGCTGCTCATTCTGCGTCGTGAAAATAATAAATTACGTCGTTACGTCCATCTAGGCACCGGCAACTACCATCGTAGTACTTCACGTATTTATACCGATTATGGGTTGCTGACCTCAGATAAACAGATTGGTGAAGACGTTAATAACCTGTTTATTCAGCTGACCAGCCTTGGCAAAATTCCCAAAATGCATAAATTACTACATGCACCTTTCAATCTGCATCAAGGATTACTGGATAAAATTGACCGCGAGATTGCGCATGCCGAAGCAGGCAAAAATGCTCGCATTATCGTCAAGGTCAATGCATTGGTTGAGCCGGAAATGATTAATGCCTTCTACCGAGCTTCTATTGCTGGCGTTAAAATTGATTTGATTGTCCGCGGCATCTGTACTTTAAAACCAGGTGTTCAAGGCGTCTCAGAAAACATCCAGGTGCGCGGCATAATTGGACGGTTTCTCGAGCATACCAGGGTATTTTATTTCGAAAACGATGGACAGGTTGAGATCTGGGCCGGCAGTGCCGATTTGATGAAACGTAACCTGCTGCGTCGTGTGGAAACCTGTTTTCCGATTGAATCCAAACGACTGCAAAAACGCATTATTGCCGATCTGAATTTATATCTTGCTGATAATACCCAGGCGTGGATCCTCTCCGCTGATGGTCGTTACCATCGGGCAGCCCGCAACGAAGGAGATGAAATGATCAGTGCACAGAACACGCTTCTGGAAGAATTGGCGAAAATCAATTAATCATGCAAATCATCGCATTCTTTAATTTGAAAGGCGGCGTGGGTAAAACCACGC
>NZ_DFTU01000089.1:23649-23912 GCF_002379485.1 Methylophaga sp. UBA4204
AAACCACGTCTGCAGTTAATATTGCCTGGCAGGCCGCTAATGAGGGTATTCCTACTCTTTTGTGGGATTTGGATCCGCAGGGGGCTGCCAGCTGGTTGTTACAACGCAAAAGCAAGTCCAAAGCGGAAGCCAAAAAACTGTTATCTGGTAAAACGCCTATCGGTGAATTAGTTAAAAGTACCGATTATCCTTCTCTGGATATTATTCCTGCCGATTTTTCATTCCGGCAAATGGATTTGGATCTGGCAAAAGCCGGTGATAAA
>NZ_DFTU01000073.1:0-1105 GCF_002379485.1 Methylophaga sp. UBA4204
CCAGTCTTCCAGACGGTGAACCTGACCACCAGCAGCGGTCAAAGTTTGGGTATAGCGCTCGATCATACCGGGCACTTGTTCGCTCTGATCAGGGTGGACCAGAAACACGATTTCGTAATGTCTCAATTTGAGCTCCTCACGGTTTATACAGCTTGCTGAAAAATTTCAGAAAGCAAGGAGTTTTACCTATCAAAGGCAATCTGGCATTTTACTTTATTTTACTACCTGCTCACAAGCGGCGTTGACGATCCGCTTCAAATAAGCAGACGCCTGCAGCAACAGATACGTTGAGACTCTCGGCGGCTCCCTGCATCGGGATATACATAACCTGATCACAATGATCTCTGGTCAACCTGCGAATACCCTGCCCTTCAGCTCCCAAGATGATCGCTAACGGCCCCTTGAGATCGGCTTGGTAAAGACTTAACTCGCTCTCCCCAGATGTGCCGACCAGCCAGATACCTCATTGCTGCAGATCCCTTAATACCCGCGCAAGATTGGTCACCTGAATAAACGGCAGGCGCTCAGCAGCACCACTGGAAATTTTGATTGCTGTCGGCGTTAACCCTGAGGCACGATCTTTGGGTGCAATCACGGCATGCGCTCCGGCCGCCTCCGCGGTACGCAGACATGCGCCCAGATTATGAGGATCCTGGACACCATCCAGAATCAACAAAAACGGTGTTTGCTGTAAATTATCCAGTATTGTGTCTAGATCCGTTTCATCCAACACAGCTAATGGATGACAGCGGGCAACACAGCCCTGATGACGACTTTCCGGCACCATATCATCCAGTTGATGACGTTGGGTTTTATGTAAACGAATCCCCTGATCGCCAGCCAGCTTGTAAATGGTCTCCACACGTTGATCATGGCGTTCGTCAGCCAACCAGATTTCGGCCTCACGTGAAACAGGCGACTCAAGAGCCGCCTGTACCGCATGTAAACCAAAAATCAAATCCTGAGATGGTGCCTGATTTCTTTCTGATGTGCCTTTACGGCGTTTGGTAGGCTTCAGCTTCCTGTCCCTCAACAATAGGTTTAACAATAATTTCTACACGACGATTCAACTGTCGCCCGGCTTCGGTATCATTTGTGGCTCCCC
>NZ_DFTU01000073.1:1331-28176 GCF_002379485.1 Methylophaga sp. UBA4204
TCCAATGACATGAATTATCGTTTTCGGATAACGCTGCAACACATCAGCGACTTTATTCAGAGTCGGTTCAAAGGCAGGTTTGATGGCTGAGCTGTCAAAGTCAAAAGAGACTTCATTAGAAATATCAATTTTTAAGGATTCATCCTGCAATTGTTGAATTTGCAATTCATTGCGCGCCTGTTCATCGGCCAGCGCCTGATTCATTTCACGCTGCTGATTATCCATATATCGACCAACACCTGCACCTGCCAGAGTACCTACTGCGGCACCGGCAATAACACCACCAGCTCCATCATCAATCGCGTACCCGATTATTGATCCTGCAGCTGCGCCAATGGCAGCGCCACGCTTAGTTCGCATGTTAGGATCATCTGCGGCACAACCAGACATCATGATTGCGGTTGAGATTGCTGAGACTAATAAAACTTTTTTCATTGTTATGACTCCTCACTATTGCGTTGCATTCTAGACCCTACGTCATATGGTGACTATACTTGTTTTTAATCTTTACATACGAGAACCACTGCTCATGGACCGTGACTTTATTGCTGTCAGAATTGCCATCCTAACGGTTTCAGATACCCGGACTGAATCCGATGATGTATCAGGAAAAACCTTAAAAGACCGTTTGCTTGCTGCAGGCCATGAGCTGGCTGACAAAAAGATTGTTACAGATGATATTTATCAGATACGTTCTGTTATTTCGCAATGGATATGTGACGAAAAGGTGGACGTTATTATCACCACTGGTGGCACAGGACTAACGGGTAGAGATGGCACACCGGAAGCTGTCAGTGTTTTATTTGATAAAGAAATCACCGGTTTTGGTGAGCTGTTCCGGCAGATTTCCTATGACATTATTCGCACATCGACTGTGCAATCCAGAGCAATAGCCGGCGTGGCAAATGGCACGTTTATTTTTTGTCTGCCTGGTTCTTCAGGCGCTTGTAAAAACGCTTGGGATGATATTTTACAATACCAACTGGATGTTCGGCATCGTCCCTGCAATTTTGTTGAACTCATCCCACGATTGCGTGAGACATGATTCAACTGCAATTATTTTCTACCGCTGGTTGTCATTTATGCGAATTAGCGGTGGAGCAAGTTCATAACTTACCAGCTGCTGACAACATTCAATTGCAGATTATCGAAATTGGTGATGATGATCAGCTGGTAGAGCAATATGGCATCCGCATCCCGGTGATTAAATTTTCTGACGATAGTGAATTGAACTGGCCCTTCACACAGCAAGATATTCTGCAGAAAATTGCTGCTGCAGATCTGGAACTTTAAGTCGACTCACCGCTCTTAACTTTACTGTAAGTTAATCGCTCCGGAGTCACTTGATGAAAGCGTTAGTCTGGCCTCTTTTGGTTTTCTGGTCTGTTTCGACACCAATAATTGCCGCCGAATTTCCGGCTATCCCGGGCCAACGTTATGACGTGGGAGGTTACCAGTTACACATCAATTGCACTGGCTCAGGAAGTCCAACCGTTCTGGTGGATGTAGGGCTTGGCGATGATTCTACTGACTGGCTGCCAATTCAGCAGGCAATTTCTCAAAATTCCCGGATTTGTATATTTGATCGTGCCGGCTATGGCTGGAGTGATTTTGGTCCTGCGCCCAGAACCAGCAATAGAATTGCACAAGAACTGGAAATCTTATTAGAGGAAGCCGATATACCTGCTCCATATATTCTGGTTGGACATTCATTTGGTGGATACAATATTCGTATCTTTGCCGCTAACAATCCGGATATGGTTGCCGGCATGGTATTGGTTGACGCATCGCATGAAGATCAATACAACCAGTTTAAAATTAAACTGCCTAATAATTTCAATCGCCGCGGTACGATTATGATTTTGCCCAAATCGACTGACAGCATGGCGCATGCCAATAAGCCACCAATGTTACGTGAACGAGCATTTCATGCTGCCCGAGCAGAAATTTCTGCTCTCGAACAAAGCGCAGTTCAAGTTCAACAGAATTCTGCTATGCCTGTCGTGCCGCTGATTGTCATCAGTCGCGGTAAACCTGAATGGTATGGGGATCTGGTAATGCAGCAACGCGAAAAAACCTGGATTAATCTGCAGCAGGATCTCACGCATTTATCGCCCATCAGCCAACATATGTTTGCCCATCAGAGTGGTCATGCGATTCCCCATGAACAACCCGAAATCATCATTGAAGCCATAGAAAAGGTGCTGACCCAGGCGAACGCCCGCAATATCCTTTAAAAACAGTTATACTGAGCGCTTTTTTTAGCTGGATAACATGACTGTTCTTTACATTGATTCGGATGCTGCGTTAACACAATTTTGCTCGGAAATTCAGCACAGCAAATGGCTGGCCATTGACACGGAATTCCTTCGCGAAAAAACCTATTATCCCCAGTTGTGCCTGATCCAGATTGCCAATGACGATACCATTGCCTGTGTTGATCCCATCGCTATAAAAGATCTCACTCCTTTGCTGGATTTACTTTATCAACCGGATATAACACTGGTTTTTCATGCAGCCCGGCAGGATCTGGAACTGCTGTATCTGTTAAAAAATTCCCTTCCACCAAATCTGTTTGATACCCAGCTGGCCGCGACTATCCTGGGGGATGGCGATCAGATTGGTTATGGCAACCTGGTTAAACAACGTCTTGACGTCAGCCTTGATAAAGCCCATTCCAGAGCCGACTGGACACAGCGTCCATTAAGTCCTGAACAATTGGAATATGCAGCAGATGATGTACGTTATCTGCGCGAGCTTTATCATCAAATGTCTGCCGATCTGGAAAAACAACAGCGTACGGAATGGCTTAAAGAAGATTTTGCCGCCCTGTCCAATGCAGATAATTACGTTGCTGATCCTGAAACAATCTGGCGCAAAATTCGTGGCGCGGGTAAATTAAAAGGTGTTCAACTGGCCATATTACAGCAACTGGCAGCATGGCGTGAACAGCGCGCAATGGAGCGGGATCGCCCAAGGCGTTGGATTCTCAAAGATGAAGTGATGCTGGATCTGGCAAGATTTGCCCCTGAAAAACCGGAAAAACTCAGTCAAATCCGTGGGCTTGAAGCGCGTGATATTGAACGCAGTGGTCGAGCTATTATTGACGTTATCAGCAAAGCCAAACAAACTCCGCCCGAACAATGGCCAATATTGCTTAAACCTGAACCACTGAGCAATCAGCAGGAAGCTCTGATTGATGCATTGATGGCATTATTACGCAAATTCTGTGATGAGCAATCGATCACTCCAATTGCCGTGGCCAGCCGTAAAGACATTGAAAAGCTGGTACGTGGGGATAAAGATCTTACTTTATTAAATGGCTGGCGATATCAAATCGTTGGCCATCACCTGACTGATTTTATCAGTGGTCATCTGTCAGTTACTGCTGATGCACAACAGATTCATACAAAAGAGGTATAGCAACATGTCGGTACTTATCTGTGGCTCATTTGCCTACGACAATATTATGGTTTTTCCAGACCAATTTAAAAATCACATTCTGCCTGATAAAGTGCATATGTTGAATGTGGCGTTTCTTGTACCTGAATTACGCCGTGAATTTGGTGGTTGTGCCGGTAATATTGCTTTCAATATGAAACTGTTGGGTGATGAGCCAGTACCGATGGGAACAGTGGGCAGCGACTTCGCTACCTATGCGGCCTGGATGGATAAATTTTCGATTATCCGTCGTCATGTGCATGTTAAAGACGATCATTTCACTGCACAGGCTTATATCACTACCGATATTGATGATAATCAGATCACTGCTTTTCATCCCGGGGCAATGAACCTGGCTCATGAAACCAAAATCACCGAAGCGCAAAATATCAAGCTGGGCATTATCGCTCCAGATGGTCGTGATGGCATGATTCAACATGCCCAGCAATTTGCGGATGCCGGCATTCCATTTATTTTTGATCCGGGTCAGGGTTTACCGATGTTTGATGGTGAAGATCTGCTGCAATTTGCCAGACAGGCAACGTATATTGCTTTGAATGATTATGAAGCCCAGTTATTTGAAGATAGAACTGGTCTGCCACCCGAAGAAATAGCCAAACTTGTTGAAGCATTAATCATTACCCGTGGCGCTCAGGGCTCACACATCTACACAGAAGGTAAACGTATAGATATCCCATGTGCTAAAGCTGAAAAAGTTGTAGACCCAACTGGTTGTGGGGATGCTTATCGTGCAGGATTATTACACGGTATTTTGCATGGCAAGGATTGGGAAATGACTGGGCGTATCGCCTCGTTATTGGGCGCCATTAAAATTGAACAACATGGCACGCAGAATCATCAATTTACTAGTCAGAGTTTTGCTGAACGGTTTGAACAGAACTTTGGTATGCAATTAAGTTAAATACATTGTAGCTCTGAGACTGCAATCTGGCAGTTTCAGAGCAAATAATAGCTAAGCTGTAATATAAACGCGGCTAACACGCCAGCGATTACATCATCCAGCATAATGCCAAAACCACCATGTAATTTACGGTCGGCCCATGATATTGGCCATGGCTTCCAGATATCAAAGAATCTGAACAATACAAAGCCCAAAAGCATCCACTGCCAACCTGCTGGCGCGGCAATCATCGTCACCAGATAACCAACAATTTCATCCCATACCACAGCAGAAGGATCGTCCTTTTCAAGCCAATTTACTGCTTGCTGACAAATCCAGATCCCGGCGATAAAAGCAACTACCGTAATGAGTAAATAACTTAACAGCCCGACATCTTGTATCAACCAGTAGATGGGTAATGCGACTAATGTACCCATGGTGCCCGGTGCTTTGGGGGATAATCCCGAACCAAAGCCATAGGCCAGCAAACAGGCTGGTCTTTTGAGCAACTGTGAAAAAGTGACCTTATTATGCGAAGTGGTCATAGCCTGCCTTTATTTCTGAGAATGCCTGCCATTCACCTTGGGCATTCTGATAAAACATACCTACATCTTCAGTGATTTCACCAATCACTTGAATCATCTCAGGAAACTGTTGTTTAAGTTTCGCCACATTGCCCGCCGTCGCGGTAAAGCATAATTCGTAATCATCACCACCCGTCAAAGCCAGTTGCGTTGCCATTTCTGTGGGCAATTTTTTTAAGGCATCAGAAAATGGTAAAGCAGATATATCCAGCTTTGCCCCTTTTCCACTCGCATTAAGTATATGATTCAAATCAGCCAATAAACCATCTGAAATATCAATCGCCGCATGTGCTTTGCCGACCAGTTGCTGACCTATTTGATTACGCGGTGTCGGCATTTCCAACCGTTGTAATAGATATTCAAAATCTGTATCAGTTAACAATCCTGTTTCTAGTTGCCCCAATCTAAACTGCAGCCCTGCGGCGGCATCCCCCAGACATCCGGTTACACAAATCAAATCGGTTGATTCAGCAGCACTACGCTGCAATATATTTTGCTTGGCTACATGCCCATGCACCTGAATGGTAATGGTTAATGGACCACGGGTGGTATCCCCGCCCACCAGCTGGATTTGATATTTTTTAGCGATATATGCCAAGCCGGCTGAAAACTGTTTTAACCAGTCATCATTGATTTCAGGCAAGGTTAAGGCCAGAGTGAACCAGGCAGGTTGAGCACCCATAGCGGCCAGATCACTGAGATTGACAGCCAGAGCTTTGATACCCAGACGATACGGATCAACATCGGCAAAAAAATGTATGCCTTGTACCAAGGTATCAATTGAAACTGCCGTATAGGTATCCTGAGGATTGTTTAAAACGGCACAATCATCACCGATCCCCACAATCACATCTTCGCGATGAGTCGTTAACGCATGGAAATACTGCTGAATCAGTGAAAATTCGGGAGAAGGTTTCATTCAAAAAAAGCCCCGTCTGGATGATTTTATCTTTTCGGGGCAGTTAATCAATTCGCTTTTTTCTGAGCGCGAGCGGCTTTGGCAGCCTGATATTCTGGCTGGCGTAAACGGGCGCCCATTTTATCGAGAACCCCGTTAACGTATTTATGGCCCTGTTCACCCCCAAATGATTTGGCCAGTTCAACGGCTTCATTCAAGACCACGCGATACGGAATATCCGGACGGTGCATATATTCAAAAACGGCCAGACGTAATACTGAAATCTCAACAGGGTCAACAGTGGCTAAACTTCTGTCTACCGCATGGGTCAGTTCGGCATCAATGGTATCGATTTCTTTAGTAACACCTTCCACCAGAAGTTGAAAATAGTTTTTGTCGATTTTATTGGCGTATTCCGCCATGACAAAATCCATCGTGTCTTTTTCAGGAGCCTGATTATTGACCAAAGATTGATAAAGCGCTTGCACGGCAGCACGTCGAGCCTGAGTCCGGGGCAGTCCACCAGCCATTTACTTGGCAGCTCCGATTTGGCGCAACACGTTAACCATTTCAATCATGCCCATCGCTGCTTCAGCACCTTTATTACCGGCTTTAGTGCCAGCACGTTCAATCGCCTGTTCGATGGTATCAACAGTCAACACACCAAAAGCAATTGGAATATCCAATTGCAACGTCAGTTGGCCCAGCCCTTTTGAACATTCCCCAGCGACATATTCAAAATGCGGAGTACCACCACGAATCACCGCACCTAATGCAATGATTGCATCATACTTGCCTGTTTTACCCATACGTTGCACAGCCAGCGGGATTTCAACGGCTCCAGGAACGCGGGCAATTTCAATATCTTTTTCCGCAGCACCATGACGTAATAATGTATCTACTGCACCGGCAATCAGATTATCAACAATAAAATCATTGAAACGGCCTGCAACGATACCTACTCGTATGCCTTTTGCGGAAAAGTCACCTGAAAAGGTTTTGATATTGCTCATATTTCAGAAATGTCCAAAAGAAAAAAAAAGATATTGTACTGTGTTTAAAAATGAATGCCTAACAGTCAGTTACAGCCAGCGCTGTTTTTCAGCAGCCGTTTTATTGCCAGTATGCGGTAATCCATCGGCATCAGCTTCAACAACCGTCCATTGATAAGGCGTTTGATCAATTCGCACAGCCGTTAATTGCTCGCCCCAGACCGCGCCACTATCCAATGAAAACAGATTGTCATACTGACCGGTGCCCAGTTGTGACCAATGGCCAAAGACTATTTTGTCATTGACGCTGGCGCGATTGGGCATCATAAACCAAGGCTTCTGATCCTCTGGTTTATCCTTGGGCGCGCCTTTGAATTTCAGCGCCAGGCTGCCGTCTTCATTGCAGTATCGCAGACGTGTAAAACAATTGGTAATGAAGCGTAATCTATCCCAGCCGGTTAACTCAGCAGACCAGCGCTTGGGTTTGTTGCCATACATATGTTTAAAAAATTCACGCCAGTCGTCTGATTGAAGCACCGATTCGACTTCAGCGGCTCTTTCCAATGCCTCATCGATGCTCCACTCAGGAGGTAAGCCAGCATGCACCATTGAAAACTGTAATTCCCTATCATGATAAAACAAGGGTTGTTGGCGTAACCAGTTAATCAATTCATCACTGTCTTCAGCGGTCAAAACCGGTTCAATGGTATCCAGCCGATGAGTGAATTCATTATTTCCCGCAGCGTGGGCCAGCATATGCAAATCATGGTTGCCCAATACGACTTTTGCTGACTGCTCACCTAACTGTCGCACAAACCTGAGGGTGTCTAACGATTTTGGACCACGATTAACCAGGTCACCAGCTAACCAGATTTGATCCTGCTGCGGATCAAATCTCACAACCTCAAGTAATTTGATCAGCTCATCAAAACATCCCTGAACATCACCAATTGCATAGACAGCCATAGGATTAACGAATTAACGGCGACGGTATAACGGAACAGGTCTGAGCACTGTTGCCTGATAACTGTCACTGAAATCATCGAATGCCGCCAGGGCTTGCGTCAGATGGTCAGGGTTGGCCAGTTCAAAACTGTTGATACCGCATTGCGACATATAAAACAGCTGGTCGTATAGCACATCACCCTGGGCACGGATTTCACCTTTAAACTGGTACCTGTCACGCAACAGACGGGCGTAGGAATAGCAACGTCCATCAGTAAATGCTGGAAATAACAGTACAATCAGTTGAAAACGAGCCAAATCCGGCACAATTTCCTCAAGTGGGTCGTCGCCGGAAAGCCGAATGCCCAGACCACCTTCATGCTGGCTCAACGTTTCGTGCTGTTCCTGCCAACGGGTTATTGAAACCGTAATGTTGCCAGCAACCAATGCAGCTTCATCATCAAGATGCTGCCAATTGTCGTCAACGATCTCGCGATCTTTAATGATCTTCTGCATAAACACGCTCCTTGAAAGGATCTACGCCAACACGTCGTACCGTCGCGAGGAAGCTCTCATCTTCATGGCGCAGATCGATATAAGCATCCAATAAATGGGCAACAGTATCGACCACATCCGCTTTTGGAATCGCCCGGCCCAGACGCTCACCAAGTGACGCATCTGCTTCTGAACTTCCACCCAGAGTAAACTGATACCACTCTTCGCCTTTCTTATCGACGCCCAGAA
This sequence comes from Methylophaga sp. UBA4204, assembly GCF_002379485.1. Lineage (NCBI taxonomy): Bacteria > Pseudomonadati > Pseudomonadota > Gammaproteobacteria > Thiotrichales > Piscirickettsiaceae > Methylophaga > Methylophaga sp. UBA4204. The sequence goes on from NZ_DFTU01000073.1 coordinate 9,837, forward strand.
TACCTATATGCCCCACGCTTTGATGGGCACAGCCATTCATGCAGCCAGAAAACTTGATTTTGATATCACCCAGATCATGCAGATAATCCAAATCATCAAACCGTTGAGCAATCCCTTTGGATAACGGGATTGAAGTCGCATTGGCCAGACCACAATAATCCAGTCCGGGACAGCAGATAATATCGGTCAGAGTATTAATATTTGGTGTAGCCAAATCCTCTGCATTGAGGCGCAGCCATAAGGCATACAAATCCGCTTGTTTCACATCGGCAAACACCAGGTTTTGAGTGTGAGTGGAACGCACTTCACTAAAGCTGAATTCATCCGCTAAATCTGCTACTACTTCAAGTTGTTCGGAAGTAATATCACCTGGAGCCTGGCCCGGTTTTTTCAATGAAACATAGACCGCACTGTAACCTGGAACTTTATGGTCGGCAGTATTTTGTTTAACCCAAAGGGCAAATTCTTTATCTTGCGCGACTAAATCAGCAAAACTGCTATCAGAATCAGCCGCATCCCGTTCATAAGCCGGCTCAGTAAAATACTGTTTTACCCGTTCAATTTCTTTTGTATCCAGTTTTAACTGATCGCGAATATGTACCCACTCAGCCTCGACCAATTCGCGGATGTGGTTAATACCATGTTCCCGAACCGTGATCTTGATACGGGCTTTATATTTATTATCACGACGACCTAGGCGGTTATAAACACGCACTATGGCTTCGAGATATGACAATAGATCCTGTTTTTCCAGGAAAGGACGAATCTGTTCACCAATGATTGGTGTACGACCTAAACCACCGCCTACAAGGACTTCGAAGCCAACGTCGCCTTCGTGATTTTTTACCAGATGCAAACCGATATCATGCAACTTGGTTGCTGCACGATCTTCTTTTGAGCCTACAACAGCAATTTTAAATTTGCGCGGTAAATAAGCAAACTCAGGGTGGAAGGTAGACCATTGGCGAATCATCTCAGCCCATGGGCGTGGATCTTCTATTTCATTGGCATTCACCCCGGCGAGCTGATCCGAAGTGGTATTACGAATACAATTACCACTGCTTTGAATGGCATGCATCTGGACTGTCGCCAGCTCCGCCAGAATATCTGGCACATCTTCCAGTTTGGGCCAGTTCATTTGAAAATTCTGTCGTGTAGTGAAATGCACAAAGCCTTTATCATAACGGCGTGCAACTTCTGCAATTTTACGAACCTGACGGGATGACATCATGCCGTAAGGAACAGCGACTCGCAGCATCGGAGCATGGATTTGAATATACAAACCATTCATCAGGCGTAACGGACGGAATTGCTCTTCAGTCAATTCACCGGCAAGAAAACGACGGGTCTGATCGCGAAATTGAGCTACCCGCTGATCTATCATCGTTTGATCATACTTATCGTACTGATACATTTATGGTCTCTAAACGGTTTCAATGGACCGCACATTATAACGATGACGACATATAACAGGAAATTATAAATGGCTATATCGTTATTAATTGCCGCCCAAAAAGCCACTAAAGCTAACCAAGTCAGTCCATGATTCATCGACGATAACAATAGCTTGGGAGGATGAATATATCTGAAAACCGATACCTTCTGCGATAAAAGCTTCGCTTCCAGACCGGTCGGACTGATGGGGATTTGCCGACACCACAGATTTGAGATGTGCCATATTACGCAAAAAAACTTACTGCACTGTAAGCAACGCAACCAGATAAAATGGTTACGGCGAATATTGGGTGTCAATTGCACCTTTCTGCTAAACAACAGCCAGTAAACTATTGGATTGAGCTATTGGCGGAGCAAATCGATAATGTCTAAACCAAAGCGTATGCAACAACGAGTGTGGATCATATTTGGCTTTGCCATTCTGATCTTTATGGGCAGTTTTTATGAGCCCGCACCGCAGAATAATCCCCCCGCAACGGCCAGTAATATTGAACAGCTCATTGAACAACGGCAAAGTGATGTTCAAATTGAGGTGTCGGGTACAGTCACCCGGCTACTTTCCGACGACAACGACGGTAGTCGACATCAACGTTTTATTATTGAATTAGCCAGCGGACAAACCCTGTTAATTGTTCACAATATCGATTTGGCACCCAGAATTGACGATATCAGAGAAGGTGATGAAGTCCGTGTTTACGGTGAATATATCTGGAATGATAAGGGCGGCTTAATTCACTGGACCCATCATGATCCGGCCAACCGTCATCCGCATGGCTGGATAAGACATCAGGACAGGCTCTATCAGTAAGGCTATGGAAAACAATCAAATTCTGGAACTAGCCACCAGCTTTCCACCAATTATTGGCACAACACCGAAAATCCTTATTCTCGGTTCCATGCCAGGGCTGGAATCATTAAAACAGCAGCGTTATTACGCCCATCCACGCAATGCGTTCTGGCCAATCATTACGTCGCTTTATGGTCACTCGGAGAAGTTAGACTATTCACAACGCTGTGAGTTATTAAAACAGCAGCAGATTGCTGTGTGGGATGTGTTGAAAAGTTGTTATCGACCGGGGAGCCTGGATCAAAATATTGAAACGCAGTCAATGATTGCTAATGATTTTGTGGCTTTTCTGCAGCTTCATCCATCAGTAACACAAATCTTTTTTAATGGTGGTAAAGCAGAACAGGTCTTCAAACGCTATGTGGCAAAACAACTGGAAGCTGCGAGAATTTCACCGTTATTCCACAGGCTACCCTCCACCAGTCCTGCCCATGCCGCTATGAACTATGAAACAAAACAACGGATTTGGCATCAGGCCTTATCAGGGGCTATTACCCCTTCATAGCCGCCAACAGTGGTGGATATGAAAGATCAGCAAGCCCTAGCGCCACCAATCGGATGATACTGTTGCTAAAGATTCAAAACTTGGCCTGGCAAAATAAAATCCCTGGAATAGTTCAATTCCCATCTCTTGCAAAACGTGCAGTTCATCTGCAGATTCGATACCTTCCGCAATCACGGTAATATCTAAATCATCGCAAACCGCAATAATACCGCGAGTAATGGTCTGCCGGACTTTATCGTTATGAATATTGCGCACCAGGGCCATATCCAGCTTCACCAGATCGGTCTGCATATCTGCCAGCAGGTTCAAACCTGCATAACCGGCGCCAAAATCATCTATCGCCGTGATAAAGCCCTGTTGCTGATAAGACTGGATAATATCCTGCAGATGAGCGTGATCATTTATCTGCTCACCTTCAGTTACTTCAAAAATAATCTGTTCGATGGGAAAATTGTAAATTTCAGCTGCTTCCAGCGTTGTCCTTATACACAGTTCGGGTTTATAAACCGCATTGGGCATAAAGTTGATGCTGAGTTTGCTCTGAATATTGAGCTCTGCTGCAAGTTTGATGGCTTTGACCCGACAGGCCTGGTCAAAACGATAGCGATTATCTTGATTAACGTTCTCAAAAACCTGACCGGCCCCCTGTCCTTCCAAGCCTCGAACAAGAGCCTCCTGTGCATAAACCGTTTGGCTGGTTGTATTGACTATCGGCTGGAATGCCATCGAAAAATCGAAGCCCAATAAACCACTGTTTAAACACTCACCACAACCTATCTTTCGAAAATCTGCTTGTTCTTTCATTATTCACCAATCCCGGTTCCGCAGAATGTAACCTAAATCACTGACTGCTACTCAAACCGGTTCACATTATTCGCAAAAAATTTACAAAGTAACTTTAACAATCCTGTACAAGATTGCAAAAATGAAGGAAGGCTTCAATAACATAAAGCAAACCGCATCCATGTAACGGAAAAATTTAACGGGATTTGAATGATTCAAAAGCGGGAGTTTTAGTAATTGTTGCAGAACAATTGATCATAAAATCAGGCCGCAAGCACGGCCTGATTTATTTGGATTTTACTTCAGCAGATCACTGATATCTTTGGCATCCCAATGCGGGAAGTGCTTACGGATTAAGGCGTTCAATTCAACCTCGAATGCAGTGATATCAGTTGAAGTTGCAGTATCATTGGTGATGCCGCTAATGGCTTCAGTAATCATGCCAGCGCCAATCGTAACATTAGTCAGACGATCAATAATAATAAATGCACCGGTGGTACGATTACGTTTATATGCATCAAACACAACAGGTTTATTTAATGAAAATTCACATAAACCGATTTCATTGAGTTTCAGCTCAGTCACAACATTATGCGCCAGCGTATTTACATCAATCTGATGATCAATTTGTGTCATGACACCTGTACTGTCAGAAACGCCGACCTTGATGTTAAATTGTTTATTAGCCACCAGTGGTTGCTCTGTCATCCATACAACCATGGCTTTAAAACGACTGGATACATGTGGCTGATGATCACGATGCACAATCATATCGCCACGACTGACATCCACTTCATCCTGCAGGGTAACGGTAATTGATTCACCCGGTACGGCATGATCCAGTTCACCGTCGTAAGTGACCAATGCTTTTACTTTGCTTTCTCTACCCGAAGGCAATACTGTGATTTCATCTCCCGGCTTAAGGATACCGGCTGATAAAGTGCCACAGTAGCCACGGAAATTCAGATTCGGTCGGTTGACATATTGCACCGGGAAACGCGCGTCTTCGGTATTGGCATCTTTCCCAATCTCGATATTTTCCAGCAGCTCCATCATGGTGCTGCCCTGATACCAAGACATGTTTTCACTTCTGTTTACTACATTATCACCGTTCAAGGCAGACATCGGTACAAAGTGAATATCTTCAATTTCCAGTTCACGGGCAAATTCGCTATACGCTTTGCGAATATCGTTAAACACCTGTTCGCTGAAATCCATCAAATCCATTTTATTAATGGCCACGATGATATGTTTAATACCCAACAATGAAGCAATAAAACTGTGGCGGCGGGGCTGCGTCTGCATACCATAACGGGCATCAATCAGAATAACCGCCAACTGACAGGTTGACGCACCGGTGGCCATATTACGGGTATATTGTTCATGCCCTGGTGTATCGGCAATGATAAATTTACGTTTGGTCGTAGAGAAATAACGATACGCTACGTCAATGGTAATACCCTGCTCACGTTCGGCCTGTAAACCATCTACCAATAAAGCCAGATCAACCTGATTTCCTGTGGTTCCGGATTTGACACTGTCACGTGTCACTGCTTCCAGCTGATCTTCATAAATCATTTTGGAATCGTGCAACAATCGCCCAATCAGCGTGCTTTTACCGTCATCCACATTACCGCAGGTCAAAAAACGCAGCAGTTCCTTGTTTTCGTGTTGTTTGAGATAGGCTTCGATATCGGTCGCAATCAGCGCATCAGTTTCATATGTCATGTTGAGTGCCTGGTTTAATTATCTTTACGGGTCAAGATGCCAATCAATTTGAGCATCGTATTCAATTCTATTTATTGGTTAGAAAGGAACTTAATAATCCTTTCACCAACAAAATCAGAAATAACCTTCCTGTTTCTTTTTCTCCATCGAGCCGGCTTCATCATGATCGATGGCCCGTCCTTGACGTTCAGAAGTTGTTGTCAGTAGCATTTCCTGAATGATTTCTGGCAAGGTATCGGCATCGGATTTCACCGCACCGGTCAGTGGATAACAGCCCAGTGTGCGGAAACGGACTTTTTCCATCCGGATTTTTTCACCTTCCGGGATACGCATACGGTCATCATCGACCATGATGGTCAGGCCATTGTAATTGACCACTGGACGCTCGGCGGCGTAATACAGCGGTACAATCGGTATCTGTTCCAGATAGATGTATTGCCAGATATCCAGCTCTGTCCAGTTCGACAGCGGGAAAACACGAATGCTTTCACCTTTATTAACTCTGCTGTTGTAAATGTTCCATAGCTCAGGGCGTTGTGCTTTAGGATCCCAGCGATGGTTTTTATCGCGAAATGAATATACACGCTCTTTGGCACGAGACTTTTCTTCATCTCGTCGAGCACCACCAAAAGCCGCATCAAAGCCATGTTTACTCAGCGCCTGTTTCAAAGCATCCGTTTTCATGATGTCTGTATAGCGAGGATGGTCGAATGGGTTGATACCCGCTTCAACACCTTCCTGATTGGTATGTACGATAAGGTCCAATCCCAGCTCTTTTGCGCGCTGATCACGGAACCTGACCATTTCCTGAAACTTCCAGGTGGTATCAATATGCATCAACGGAAATGGCGGCTTGCCTGGATAAAATGCTTTCATGGCCAGATGCAGCATGACAGCAGAATCCTTACCAATTGAATATAGCATGACCGGATTTTCAAACTCAGCGGCCACTTCACGCATAATATGAATACTTTCGGCTTCGAGCTGTTTTAAGTGTGTCAGTTGTTTTTCAGTCATAATTTTTCTCTGTTACTTAGCCTTTACGTGTAAGCCACATTCTTTGGTTTCAGGATTTTCCCACCACCAGCGACCAGCCCGGATATCTTCGCCTGGGGTAATCGCTCTGGTACATGGCGCACAGCCAATACTGGCATATCCCTGATTATGTAATTCATTAAATGGAACATCAAAAGCGCGGATATATTTCCATACTTCGCCATTTGACCAGTCCGTCAGTGGACTGAATTTCTGTAACTCATGGTCTGCATCCCATTCAGATACCGGTAACTCATTTCGAGTAACCGACTGTGAGCGACGCATTCCCGTCAGCCAGGCCTTTTTACCAGCCAAAGCACGATTTAACGGTGCAACTTTGCGTATTCCACAGCATTGTTTTCGCAGGTCGACACTGTCATAAAATGCGTTTGGTCCATTATGTGTCACAAACTGTTCAATACTCAGGGTATCGGGATAATAAACCTCAACCTCAAGCTGATAGTGCTTTTTAGCCTGCTGCATTAAATCATAGGTTTCTTTGGGCAGTCGACCTGTATCCAAAGTGAAGATGCCGATTTGCGGTGCAAATTTGGCAATCAAATCCATTAACACCATATCTTCAGCGCCATAACTGGTCGCCAAGACTGCAGGGCTATAATCAGCCTCAATCTGCTCCAGCAACTGTTTTACAGCATCAATTTTCAGTTGAAGCTTTTCATTAATTTCTGTCATTTTGAATTACTTTTTCATTCGTTTAGTTTGTTAAAGCAAACATTTGATCCCAACCATTAATAAAATGATTGCCAGCAACGGCCGTAAAATCTTATCTGAGATTCTCACCCCCAGATGTGAGCCAATATAAATGCCTGGTAACGATCCCATCAGCAAATAAGATAATAATGACCAATCTACCGTGCCCACTGCAGAATGGCCTAATCCGGCCACTGCCGTTAAAGGAACAGCATGTGCGATATCGGTTGCCACAATTTCGACACCACGCATCTTCGGATAAAGAAATAATAAAACAACCGCTCCCAATGCGCCGGCCCCTACCGAAGATAATGTCACCATCACCCCTAACAAAGCACCGATAATGACGGTTGCCGGCGCCTTCAAGGCTTCATCCTGTCGTAAACGATATAGATAATTCACTAAAGGATGCCCCTGACGTGCTTTCATTATCCCGGCCAGCCAGTTTTTCAGCAGTAATGCACTAGACGTTAAAATCAAAGCGATGCCCAGAGCAACCGTTATCAGATCATTGTGCTTACCTTCATGAACACCGGTTGCACTGAGAAACCATAAAGTCAGCAAGGTAGCTGGTAGACTCCCTGCAGCAAGCCGCCAGACCACACGCCAATGCACCACGCCATGACGCCAATAAGCCCAGATACCACCTGCTTTAGTTACTGCCGCAAACAATAAATCTGTCCCTACAGCGATTGCAGGTTGGATACCATACCCAAAAATCAGAATTGGGGTCATCAACGATCCGCCACCAACGCCTGTCATCCCGACCATAATGCCTACGCCCAGGCCTGCCAGCAAATAACCCCATTCCATTAATAAATTGACCTTTACCCTGCTTAGTTTGCAGCAAGTTTACCAGTTGGCAATATTCAATCAATGAATATTATTTTCTATCTATATAACTTATGAGAATATAAAGAAATCCTTGCCATTTGAACTGAGAGCCAATCTTTAACATAGCCTTAACCTAAATTGACTGACACTGCTAATTGTTCACATTTCTTTCACGGTGTATAGACGAAGCTCTAACTCCAACTCCACTCTGGGATGAGAGGCTGAAGATGACAACTTATAGAATCTTGTTAGTTATGACAGCAGCATGTTCTGCATTGATAACATCTTTTTTTATTAATCCTGCCGATTCAAACCGGGTGTTTGAGCCTGCACAGATTATTTTTCCACCTGCTTTAATTCAAGCTCCGGAAACCTCTGATAATGACATTATTGAAAACGCTGAGCCACTCACTTTGGCTATAAACNNTTTTTCCACCGGCTTCGATTCAAGCGCCGGAAACCTCTGATAATGAGGTTATAGAAAATGCAGATCCACTCACTTTGGCCATAAAAGTGTGTTTTCAAGATAAATGTGAATACCTGGCACAGTCTGAGATGCAAAATATTTTAACCCGGGAAGGTGAATCTATGGCTGAAAGCGAACAGTATCAAACAACTGTGCCTTTCCAGCTTCCTCAGCAAGGTGTTCCAATCATTGAAATGTAAAACGTAACGCACCATAACTGGTCTTTTATCACTAAAAACTTATATATTTACTCTTACTAATAATAATTACGGATATAGCGGATGAAGTTGCAACAATTGAAATATGTTCGCGAAGTGGCTCGTCGTGGCCTCAGTATCTCTGCAGCGGCTCAGGCACTGCATGCTTCTCAGCCAGGTGTAAGTAACCAGATTCAGTTACTGGAAGATGAGCTGGGGCTGCTAATCTTCGAACGACATGGGAAACGTTTATCGGCTATCACACCGCTGGGAGAATCCGTTATTGCCATGGCTGAGCGGGTGTTACAGGAAGTAGACAATTTACGTGAACAGGCGGCTGACAGTCGTCATGAGAAAAAAGGCACACTTTCAATCGGCACCACACACACTCAGGCACGTTATGCTCTGCCAAAAGCTATCAAGGCCTTTTCAGAACAATATCCCGACGTGCACTTAAATATGGTGCAAGGTACTCCACCTGAAGTTGCTGAAATGGCGGCCACCGGTAAAGTGGACCTGGCGATAGCAACCGAGGGATTATCAAAATTTGATAATCTGGCGATTTTGCCCTGCTACGAATGGAATCGTACCGTGATTACGCCACCGGGGCATCCGCTTTTGAATGAAAAAAAACTCACTCTTGAGGCTATTTCACAATATCCAATACTGACCTACGTAATGGGCTTTACCGGTCGCGCGCAACAGGATCAGTCTTTTATTGAACGTGGTCTTAAACCTAACGTTATTTTTACCGCCACTGATGCTGATGTAATTAAAACCTATGTTGAATTGGGCCTTGGTATTGGCATTATAGCCAGCATGGCATTTGATCCAGTAAAAGATGCTCCTTTACAGGCATTGGATGCCAGTGGTTTATTTAAACCAAGTACGACCCACATGGGAATTCGTAAAGGCAGTTATCTTCGCGGTTACAGTTATGCTTTTATTGAGTTTTTTGCTCCCCATCTGCAACGCTCAACTATTCAGAACGCGATCGCTTTGTGAATTTTTCCCTTTAGCATTTCGGAAGGTGATGGTAGTTTAATTGGGCTAAATGTTGGCATTACAAATGAAATATAAGAAGGAAATATGATGAAAGCTGTATTGAAAGTTCTGGTAACAGGCTTATTCCTGTTACCTGCGCTGGTATTTGCTCATGGCGCTTCACGTCTGCAAGTTGAAGAAACGGTGTTGATTAATGCTGATGCTGAAACGGTGTGGAACATGGTTAAAGATTTCGACAGCCTGCATAAATGGCACCCAGCCATTATTTCTACTAAAGCAGAAGGTGGGAATGAACCTGGCGCGACACGCGTTTTAACCCTTAAAAATGATTCAACCATCACTGAAACGTTGAAAAAGTTTGACGAAGAATCCATGAGCTTTATGTATCAGATTGATGAAATGAGTTCGGTTGGACAGGTTGATATTGAAGGCGAAATGCATGATATCCCTGCAGTGCCTGTCAGTAAGTATAAAGCCTGGTTAACTGTAGAAGCTGAAGGCGACCAAACCAAGGTCACCTGGTTGGCCAAATTTTTCCGTGGCTATACCGGCAAACATCATGAGCCTAAAGAATTAAATGACGAAACGGCTACCAATGCTATTGAAGGTATTTTCCGTTCAGGCCTAGACACTTTAAAAGCCAAAATTGAAAATTAAGTCAGTAGTAACTTGAACTTTAAGGCGTCTTCGGACGCCTTTTTTTGTATCATCTGAACAATCAAAGATGGGAAAACATCACTTTTTTCTGTATATTTCACCTACTTGCTAATACAAGCCTCGGGGTGGTCGAAAGGCCTGAGATTCACCAGTTGGTGAAGACCCGATGAACCTGATCCAGATAATACTGGCGTAGGGACAGGCGGCAAACCCTTCTTGCTAGATCAATGCAAATGGCGTGATCCCCTGTTCTTTTTAAGAATTTAAAAAGGATAGTCATGAAACTCACCCTGCTTTCCATCGCAGTCACCAGCGCATTATTTTCTCCCGGCGCAGTTGCACAAACCGAGACCGATAGCACTGATTTACCGTCCATGCTGGTCAGTGCAGATTTTCGTCCTGCAGAAGCCCAGGATATTCCCGTCAGTCTGACAACATTCGATGAGGAAATCATTGAATCACGTGGTGCCCAGCACATTGAAGATGTTCTCAATCTTGCACCCAATGTAAATCTTTCCAGCGGCGCTTCCCGTGGTCAGTTTTTTCAGATCCGTGGTATTGGTGAACGCAGTGAGTTTCTTGCTCCCCTAAACCCATCGGTAGGACTTTATATTGATGGTATCGATTTTAGTCGCAGTGGCGGCGCAGCCACACTATTTGATATTGAGAAAGTAGAAGTATTACGTGGACCTCAGGGTACGTTGTATGGAGCCAATGCATTAGCCGGTGTTATCAATATGCAAAGCAAACAGGCCACCAATGATCTGGATATGAATTTTCAGTCAACCGTAGGCAATTACGATACCCGAAGTGTCGGTGTAGCAGTAGGCGGTCCATTAATTAAAGACACTTTACTGGGGCGAATAGCTGTGCATACCCATCGTTCAGATGGCTACATGGATAATGATTTTCTAGGTCGTGACAATACGCAAAATCAGGATGAAATGACTGCCCGCGGACATTTGAAATGGCTGGTCAATAATGACCTGACCATTGATCTGAATTTGCTGCATTTAAATATCGACAATGGTTACGACGCATTCACGCTTGATAACAGCCGTAACAGTCTTTCAGATGAGCCTGGCAATGACAAACAGCATACCAATGCATTTGCACTCAAATCCGACTGGCGAGCAAGCAGTAAAGTGCAATTACAATCTACTTTGACCTATTCCAAATCTGATTTGGAATATAGCTATGATGATGACTGGTCGTATAAAGGTCAGTTTGATCCCAGTTTATTTCCTTACAGTGGTTTTGATCAGTACAAACGCGAACGGGAAAACTACTCTATAGAATTCAGAGCCCTTTCCAATGAAGAGGGTCGTATTTTTGCTGATACAACTGATTGGTCAGTAGGTATTTATCTGGCCGATCAACGCCAAGATCTCAAGCGCAAATACTTCGATAACGATACACCTGATGTCTACCCTCTAAATAACACTTATGAAACATCTAACAGTGCCATTTTTGGGCAATTAGATACCGCTTTAACGGAAAAACTGACCCTGATAACTGGCTTACGTGCTGAACATTGGGACGCTGATTATGACGATTCGCAAGGATTGGATCTGGATGACAGCGATGTGTTATTCGGGGGGAAAGTCGGTTTGAATTATCAGTTCCGTCCACAACACCTTTTATACACATCATTATCCCGTGGCTACAAAGCTGGGGGGGTTAACACGGAAGCAGATCTGGCGCCAGGCTTACGCAAATTCAATAATGAATATTTATGGAACCTTGAAGCCGGTATGAAATCACTATGGCTGAATGGAAGCTTGGTGACCGATATCACGGCATTTTATGGTTTGCGAAAAGATGCCCAGGTAAAAACCTCTGTAGGTGTGCCACGCGACAGTGGTGGTACCCGTTTTATTGATTATCAGGATAATGCAGAGAAAGGCCGCAATATGGGGATTGAAGCAAGTGTTGATTGGTTGATCAATGAACGCTTAAGAACCTTTGCGGCAGTAGGTCTGTTGCATGCGACATTTGACGAATATGACAACCCTGAACTGGATGAGTCTGGATTAAATATTCAGGGCAGGAGGCAAGCTCATGCTCCTGCCTACACATTTAGTATTGGCAGTGAAGTCTATCTGACCCCACAATGGAATCTTCGCGCCAATGTTGAGGGCAAGGATGAGTTCTATTACTCCAACAGCCATAATGCGAAATCCAGTTCTTACGCCATTACCAATGCAAGTTTGCAGTACCAGCAGCAAAACTGGACATTTACCCTGTGGGGTCGCAATCTGTTTGATAAAGACTATTACACTCGCGGCTTTTTCTTTGGTATCGATCCATCAGCTGGCTATGAAGATCGAGTTTATACCCAATATGCTGATCCCCGTACTTTCGGTATGACTGTATCTTACGACTACTAATTTAACTGAGGTGCTTTAGTGCCCCTCCTTTCTTAAGGAAACTATCATGCGAATTTCTGTAGATATCAGCCTTTATCCGCTGACAGAGCAATTTGTTAAACCAATTCTGGCGTTTATTGCCAAGTTGGAAAACAATCCAAAATTGATCGTGCACCGTAATACATTGAGCACGCAGATTTTTGGCGAGTATCGTGATGTGATGGATGCGATGGACAGTGAAATTGAAGCGGTGTTTGCCCAGATGCCGCATAGCGTTTTTGTATTAAAACTGATCGGTAACGATCGTCATCAAGTCAAAGACTAATGTCTGAATCAGGCTGGTGGAATATTACGCTAGCTGGGCTGGCGTCAATGAGTGGCTGGGAAGTATTTGCCGCTCTGCTGGGAATTGGCTATATCCTGTTTGCTGCCCGAGAATCACAATGGTGCTGGCCATTAGCGTTTATCAGTACCATTATTTACACCATCCTGTTTTGGGAAAACCAGTTGCCAATGCAGGCCCTGCTAAACCTGTATTACATTGGTATGGCGATCTATGGCTTTATTCTCTGGCATCGTCATGAAAATCAGACCGCAGAACTGAATATTCACAGCTGGCCATGGCAATATCATCTGATCTTTATTGCCACTGGTGGATTTCTCAGTTTAGTGTTTGGCTATTACCTATCGGCTCATGCTACTCAATATCCCTATCTGGATGCATTTGTGATGGTGTTTTCGGTGATGAATACGTTATTGATGGCACGTAAAGTATTGGAAAACTGGTTATATTGGCAAGTTATCAACAGCTCAGCCATTGTGCTTTATGCATTAACCGGCTTTTACGCCACTATCGTGATGTTCAGTATTTATCTGTTTCTCGCTATGGCGGGGTATTTCAAATGGCGTAAGTTATTAGCAGCCCAACACCAGACTCGAACGGCTTAACTAAACCGTTCGGGATGGTTGAGCCAGGAATTCAAATCTGTCTCACCTAAAACATTCATCAAAAATAGTAATAATCGATAAGGCAACCGAACATTCGTCAGATCTGGGATGACCTGATAATTCTGATATTCAGCAGCAAACTGTTCTGCCTGTGATTGATCCAGCAAATATTCGAGCAAAACAAATTCTAACGTTCTTGGACCATAGACAATCGCATCCAGATCAACCAGTGCAGAAAGCTTATCTTGCTGCATCAAAAACTGATCCCACCGTAAATCGGGCATGATGGGCACAAATGTGTTTTCACATAGTAGTTCGGCCTGCTTCAAGGCCTGTTGTAAAACAGTTTGTTCAATTGAATCAGATTGTTGCTGCAAGGTTATTTTCAGACGCCGCGGCCAATCTTCTGCTGTATATTCTGGCTGTTGCAGACTCCCCCATCGTGGATGCTGCTGCTGATGCATCAAACCGATATGGTTAGCCAATGATTTAATCGTCAACGCTGTTACGGAAGATGGATCCACATCTTCACCAGGTAACCAACGAGCCAGCACGAATTCCGCTGCCATCGAATTAATCAGTGACGGGATGACCAAAGGACTAATAGTGGAAATACGTTGATAAACTTCTGCAATATTCCCCAATGATGTCGGAAAATTGATGGCAAACAGGCTATTCATTTTTTGCCAGAAAGCCGACTGCTCGATATTGGCATGATCACACAGCTTCAAAACCATCGGTCCATCGACGGTTTCACAAAACCAGAGTTGATGACTACTATCGCTAAACTGGGCAGGTATTCTACTTGGCGGCTTTTGCAGGTCCGGCAAGGCTTTTTGCTGCTGTTGTGAAAGCGATGGGTAGTTTACCAAGGCAACACTTCACCATTCATATGCCAGAAAGTACCGCTATTATCAATATTCAACTCTGCCATCCGATCCAGCAAGCCTTTTGCTGATTCATCCGCATCAATCAGACCACCATGTCCGGTCATATCAGTTCTGACCCAGCCCGGATGCAATATAGCCACCGCAATACCTTTGGGTTTCAAATCAATAGATAACGATTTGCCTGCAGCATTAACAGCAGCTTTGGACATGCGATACGCATAACTACCACCGGAGTCATTATCGGCGATAGATCCCATACGGCTGGTAATTATGCCTACCTTGCTACCCTGGGACATATGCTCAACTAACGCCTGAGTGGTTAACAAAGGACCAAGACTGTTGACTTCAAACATGCTTTTAAAACTATCAATGGCATTGGAGTCGATATCATTAAGCCCGAGACCTGCCGCGATACCGGCATTGTTAATCAACCAGTCGATCTTACGATCGCCAAGTTTTTCGGAAAGCGCTTTAAGACTTATAGGGTCGCTGACTTCTACATCTTCAATAATCTCTACATCCAGTTCAGCTAAAGCTGGAGAGCGATGGCGACAGGTCGCAATCACATCAAAGCCACGTTCTTTTAATTGCCGGCATAACTCAAACCCGATACCTCGGTTGCTACCGGTGACAAGTGCGGTTTGTGACATATCCTGCTCCTTAATTATGCTTATGAAGGTTTTTCATTGTAGTCGTTGAGGGTGACAACACAACGCCTGCTTCGGTGACAATAGCGTTTATCAGCTCTGCCGGTGTGACATCAAAGGCCGGATTCGACACCTTCACCCCATCCGGCGCAATTTGCTGGTTGGCAATATGAGTCACTTCCCTTGATGGGCGTTGCTCGATTTCGATTTGTTTTCCGGTTTCAATTTGCCAATCAATAGTTGATAACGGTGCGACTACCATAAATTTTACCTGGTGGTATTTTGCTAATACGGCTAATGAGTATGTACCGATTTTATTCGCCACATCCCCATTGGCAGCAATTCGATCTGCACCAACAATAACCCAATGGATATTACCAGAAGCCATTAATGAAGCCGCAGTGTCATCTGCCTGCAAAGTCGCGGGAATTTTGCCCTGCATTAATTCCCAGGCAGTTAAGCGCGCACCTTGCAACCAAGGACGAGTTTCATCCACATAGACGTGTTTTATTTTGCCATCTGAATACCCCTGACTTATTACACCTAATGCAGTCCCCACTCCGCCAGTCGCCAATGCACCAGCATTACAATGGGTTAATACCATACTGTCGGGAGCAATCAAATCCGCTCCCAGTTTCCCCATGGTTTGGTTGGCCGCAATATCCTGCTGATGAATGCGGAGAGCGGCTTCCAATAAGGCAGTTTCTGGAGAATAGGTTTCGGGCAAGTTGAGATAAATCGCTGTCATTTGTTCGATTGCCCATGACAGATTTACCGCTGTAGGACGCGATGCTGCGAGTTTGGCCAGAGGCTCATACATTGCCTGCTTCCAGTATACACCCCCCTTATTCCAAGCATCCCGGGCAGCTAAAACCACGGCATAAGCTGCTGTTATGCCAATTGCCGGTGCGCCTCTCACCACCATTTCACGTATAGCATCACTCACCTCACTTGCATGTTCGTATTTTAGCCAGAGTTGCTGTGTTGGAAGTAAACGCTGATCCAGCAAATGCAGCTGTTGGTCTTGCCATTTGATGGGTTGAATCATTTCACTGGTGCTTTGCACTGTGTTCTCCTGCCGATGGCGGTTATAATCGAACGCTATGAAAAACGTCGATCTGATCATTAATGCCCGCTGGTGTCTGCCGATGACGGCAGAACAACTCATTCTCGAAAATCATTCTATTGTTATCAATGAGGGCAATATTGTAGCGCTATTACCGCAAAATCAGGCGGAACAGCTTTATCAAGCTACTCAGACACAAGATATGGCTGAACATTGCGTGATGCCGGGATTAATTAACAATCATGGCCATACCGCTATGACATTATTCCGCGGTTTAGCTGATGATCTACCTCTGATGACCTGGCTAAATAATCATATCTGGCCCGCTGAGCAACAATTTGTTGGTGATGCTTTTGTAGAATCCGGTTCTGCTCTGGCTATCGCCGAAATGATTCGTGGTGGTACCACCTGTTTCAGTGATATGTACTTCTTTCCCGAAGCAACTGCCCGGGTGGTTGATAGCAGCGGTATCCGTGCCAGCCTCGGAATGGTTGTTCTTGAGTTTCCCACAAACTGGGCAAAAGATGTAAATGAGTACTTACATAAAGGCCAGGCCCTACATGATAAGTATCGGCACCATCCGCGTATAACCACCAACTATGCACCACATGCCCCTTACACGGTTTCAGACCAAACCCTGCAAGCCATTATCATTAATGCCGAAGAACTGGATTTGCCAATCCAGATGCATATTCATGAGACCGCTGCTGAGGTATCAGACAGTGTGGCCCAGTATGGTAAACGTCCATTGGCAAGGTTAAAAGATTTAGGCCTGCTTTCCCCACGTTTGATTGCGGTACATATGACGCAGTTGACGGAAGAAGAAATGGACTGGTGCGCCGAAGCGGGTGTTCACATTGTGCATTGTCCAGAATCTAATATGAAACTTGCCAGTGGATTTTCTCCAATCGCCGAGCTCATCAAGCGTGGTGTCAATGTCAGCATCGGTACTGATGGCGCGGCATCTAATAACGATCTGGATATGTTTGCCGAAATGCGTCAGGCCGCGATGTTAGCAAAAGGTGTGGCAGGTGATCCCAGTGTGGTGCCTGCATATCAGGCATTACAGATGGCCACCATTAATGCTGCTAAATCCCTTGGCATTGATTCCGTCACCGGTTCACTTGAAATAGGTAAAGCCGCTGATATTATCGCTATCGATCTCAGCGACATAGAAACACAACCTTTTTATGATCTACCGTCACAATTGGTTTATGCCACTGGGCGCGATAAAGTTTCTGATGTCTGGGTAGCTGGAAAACAATTATTAAAACAACGCCAGCTCACCACATTAAATGCACAACATGTCTCTGCCCAGGCCCAACAATGGGCAAAAAAAATAAGGTCTGTCTCATGACAAAACATAACGTCGATCCAGCAGAAGTCGCTAAATTCGATGCACTGGCATCGAGCTGGTGGGATCCGGAAGGACAATCCAAACCGCTGCATGAAATTAATCCGCTGCGGCTCGCGTTTATTAATGAAAGAGCTCAGTTGAAGAATACCAAGGCAGTAGATGTAGGTTGTGGCGGTGGTATTCTCACTGAAGCCTTGGTCAAAAGCGGTGCTGAAACTTTTGGCATTGATATGGGCGAAATGCCACTCAATGTCGCTAAACTGCATGCGCTGGAAGCTGGCCTGAAAATCAAATACGAACTGACGACCGCTGAAGCCATGGCGGAAAAACATCCGGATGAATTTGATGTCGTAACCTGTATGGAAATGCTGGAACATGTGCCCGATCCACAGGCGATTATTAATGCCTGTGCGACAATGGCAAAACCGGGTGGTGATGTGTTTTTCTCCACCTTGAATCGCAATCCAAAAGCCTATCTATTAGCGATTGTCGGTGCTGAATATATTGCCAAAATGCTGCCCAAAGGCACCCACGATTACGCACGTTTTATTCGACCGGCGGAACTGGCACGTTGTTGTCGCGAGGCTGGTTTGCATGTATATGACATCACCGGTATCAGCTACAATCCGCTGACACGTCGTTATAAACTCAGCAGAGATGTTGATGTTAATTATCTTGTACATTGTCGACGGATCTGATGTTTATTTCTCCCTTTAATGTCGTGCTGTTTGATTTGGATGGCACATTGGTCGATACGGCACCTGATCTGGGCTATGCATTAAATACCTTATTAGAACAAGAAGGTCATCAGCCGCTGGATCATGCACGAATTCGTCCTGT
>NZ_DFTU01000073.1:28252-32932 GCF_002379485.1 Methylophaga sp. UBA4204
TTGCACGAATTCGTCCTGTGGCCAGCCATGGTAGTGCCGGTCTATTAAAACTGGGATTTGGCATTGAAAAAGAAGATCCTGTTTATCCGGCCCTACAACAGCGATTTTTAAGTCTTTATGCAGAAAATATCGCCCGCGAATCCGCTTTATTTATCGGCATGCAACAAGTACTTGATGGTCTTGCAGCCAATGAGATTCGTTGGGGAGTGGTTACCAACAAACCGTCCTTCCTGACAATGCCACTCATGGAAGCATTGCAATTAACCGATTCTGCCGCGTGCATTGTTAGCGCCGATACCACACCCTATAGCAAGCCGCATCCAGCGCCAATGTTACATGCCTGTGAGCTGCTGGATGCCAAGCCTGTGGATTGTATTTATATTGGTGATGCAGAACGTGATATTCAGGCAGCACATAATGCCCAAATGCGTTCCGTCGTCGCTTTATATGGTTATATTTCCGAAACTGATGAGCCGGAGTCCTGGCAGGCAGACTGTCTGATTAATCATCCACATGAGATTTTACAATGGATTTAAGTCCCGAGTTTTTTTTGCAACACCAGGACTTATTGATCGTTTTGTTGGTTGGTATTTTGCTGGGCATTGTTATCGGTCTGTTTATTCGCAGTGGCAAAATTCGCACACTGGAAAAAAACAATGCTGAGCTGGATCTGACATTACAGCTGGAGCAAAAAAACAAACGGCAAATGGACGAGCTTCTATCTCAAACCCGTGAGCAATTAGCCAATACTTTTAATCAACTTTCCAATGAAGCGTTAACACGAAATAACACCAGCTTTTTGCGACTGGCTGAAGAAAATCTGAAACGTTTCCAAAGTGAAGCTAAAGCGGATTTGGGGTCGAAAGAAAAAGCCATTGAGCAAATGCTTAAACCAATCAATGAAGCATTGCAGCAGACCAGCAAGCAAATTCAGGAAATTGAAAAGGATCGCAAAGAGGCTTACGGCAGCCTGAATACAACCATTACCCAAATGAACCTGAGTCAACAACAGTTGCAGCAGGAAACTCAAAATCTGGTGCAGGCACTACGCCGCCCAGAAGTCCGCGGCCAATGGGGAGAAATGACCCTAAAACGTCTGGCAGAGCTTAGTGGAATGGTGGCACATTGTGATTTTTACGAGCAGACACATACTACCACTGAAACAGGTAGTATCCGGCCCGATATGATTGTTCGCCTACCGGAAAAACGCGAAATCATTGTCGATGCTAAAACACCGCTGGATGCTTATTTATCGGCTATCCAGGCCAAAGATGATATGACCCGTAAACTGGAATTAAAGCGTCACGCTCAAATCATTCGCGGCAGGATTAAAGAACTGTCCCGCAAAAATTACTGGGCGGAATATTCTCAGTCTCCCGAATTTGTCGTGTTATTTATTCCTGGCGAACAATTCCTCTCGGCAGCATTGGAAGTGGATCCTGCCCTATTGGAAGACAGTATGAGTCAGAATATTATTCTGGCCACCCCCACCAACTTCATTGCCTTATTACGAGCCGTTTCCTATGGCTGGAAACAACAGGCATTGGCAGAAAATGCTGAAATCATTCGCGAACTTGGCGAAACACTTTATAAACGATTGGCTACTTTTGGTAATCATTTAAGCAAGCTGGGTAACAGTCTTGGCCAAAGCGTCAATCATTTCAATAGTGCTGTCGGCTCACTTGAGCGTCAGGTATTGCCGGGCGCGCGCAAGTTCATCGAGATGGGTATCAGTACCAAGAGTCAGATCACTGACTTACCTCCTCTCGAGCAGCAGCCACGCCAGGTGCAAGACAAAAACGATGCCGACTGATCGACAAGTTCAAGCCGCCTACCACTATTGCCAACAATTCGCGCGCGGTCACTACGAAAATTTCCCTGTTGCCTCACTTCTATTGCCAAAAAAACTGCGATTGCCGGTAGCGGCAATCTATACCTTTGCAAGACAAGCCGATGATATTGCTGACGAAGGGGATGCGACGGCAACGACAAGACTGCAACAGCTGGATGAATTCCATCGAGAACTTCAAGCAATAGCAAACCAAAATCTGACCACTGTTGCCCCGCTTTGGATAGCGCTGGCTGATAGCATTCAGCAGCATGACTTGCCTGTTTTACTATTTGCAGATCTGCTGAAAGCTTTTCGACAGGATGTCAGCGTGAAACGATATGCGAATTTGGCAGAGGTGCTTGAATATTGTCGTTATTCAGCTAATCCGGTAGGCCGTTTGGTATTACATCTCAATAACAGTCTTACCGACTCACAGTTGCATCAATCAGATTGCATCTGCACAGCGTTACAGTTGATCAATTTTTTCCAGGATATCGAGCAGGATTATCTGGAGAAAAATCGTATCTATTTACCGCAAGATCGTCTTGAAGCCGCAGGCATTGATGATTCACAACTGCTTGCCGGAGATACAAGAAAATTGTCTGTAGTTCTGCGCCCTCTTTATCAATATACGATGCAATTGATGCAAGAAGGGTATCAGCTTGGTATGACATTAACCGGCCGCCTCGGCTGGGAGATTCGTGCCATGACATTGGGTGGCATAGAAGTTCTATCATTGTTAATTCAGCAGCCAGACAATGAACTGCTTAGCCGACCAAGATTAACCAAACGGCAACATCTCTGCGTCCTAATAAACGCCTTATCAAAGCGTCGTTATCTTGCTCGCACGAACTGCTTGCTGCAGCAAAAGCATCTTCCTTTTTAACAACAAAAGCTTGCACCAGACTTTGAAAATCTTCTAATTAACTGCTCTGTTAGTTCTTATGCCTCGCACAAATTCATTAATTGTCATTACCGAGGGAATAAGGAATTAATATGCCTGCAAAAAAAGCATCTTCTTTCGCTAGCTTTATACTGTTCCTGCCGCTGAATACAAACCAGAGCTGAAACCTCTCTCGGCATTACAAAGCAAGTAGAAGCGCTTCAGCAGCAATTCAAAGCAGCTTAGAGCTGTCAAAAGGCCGAACAAAGTGCAGAACAAGCAGAAGTTTCAGTGGTCAATGAAAATTGGTGGTGCTATGCGTGCTAATTACGTTATCAGTGATTATCCCAGAAATGACTCTGGTGCTGCCTCGCGTGCTGGTGAAGATGGAGGATATATTAAGGTGGCAGACACCCATTATTCAGCGAACGATGAATACCGAAATATGCTCATGCTCTGCCAGATGGCTGGCATTGGCATGGAACAGATGATTCATGAAACCCGGAACATGTGATGCCATGACTACCAGGTCAGCACCGACTTCATTACCGACTTTTTCCAGCGCCCGATCCAGTTCTGCCACTGGATCATTGCAAGTCACGGCTTTTGACTCCATCGGATAACCACATTGTTCAGTGTGTGACTGGGTGAACTGATCCAGTTTCTGTGCGAACTCCTCCGGATTGTGAGCAACGCTGCTCGGGGCGGAGCTTACTACCCCAACTAGTATGACTTTAGAGTGGTATAGCTTACCAATATCAGCAGCGGTTCTGATTGCTTTTTCCATGGTGGCGGCATGTTCCAGATCTACCGGAACCATAATAGTTGAATACATGACTTTATCTCCTGCTCTGTCATTGAGAATCAAAGTAAAATTAAATTCCATTGTAATCCCCCCAATAAATAATTGAGTTCAAAAGTAGAATTTTCTCGTAAACTAAAGCGCAGGAGATTCTGCATGAAGACATCAAAATTTACAGATAGCCAGATCATGGCGATCCTCAAACAAAACGAAGCAGGGATAAGTGTTCAAGATCTTTGTCGAGAGCACAGCATCAGTAGTGCCACCTTTTACAAATGGCGAGCGAAGTATGGCGGCATGGACACCGCAATGATAAAGCGCCTCAAAGAGCTTGAAGATGAAAATCGCCGTTTGAAGAAAATGTATGCTGAGGAATGCTTGAAATCGCAGATCCGCCAGGAGGCACTTGAGGGAAAGTGGTAAAGCCATCTCTGCGTAAAGAGATGGCGCAGCAGGTCGTCGCCAAACTCGGCCTTAGTATTCGCCTTGCCTGTGAGATCTTCGGGATCAGTGAAACCTGTTATCGCCACCAAGCCAAGCTATCCAACGAAAATGCCGTTATTGCTGATTGGCTATTACGTTTAACCACTGCTAATAAACGCTGGGGCTTTGGTTTGTGTTTCGATCATTTACGTAATGTTAAAAAATTTAGCTGGAACCATAAACGTGTTTATCGCTTATACCGTGAGTTAGAACTGAACTTACGCATTAAGCCCCGGCGGCGGATTAAACGGGATAAACCTGATGCACTGAGCGTTCCGACTGGCATGAACCAGGTATGGTCGATGGATTTTATGTCTGACGCACTGGATAACGGTCGTAAGTTTCGTACATTCAACGTCATTGATGACTATAACCGCGAAGGCTTGTGTATTGATGTGGACTTTTCTATGCCG
This sequence comes from Methylophaga sp. UBA4204, assembly GCF_002379485.1. Lineage (NCBI taxonomy): Bacteria > Pseudomonadati > Pseudomonadota > Gammaproteobacteria > Thiotrichales > Piscirickettsiaceae > Methylophaga > Methylophaga sp. UBA4204. The sequence continues at coordinate 32,665 of NZ_DFTU01000073.1, forward strand.
AGCCAGCGAGTTATTCGGTCATTAGAACAGGTCATGGAGTGGCGTGGTAAGCCTGCTGCAATACGATGTGATAATGGTCCGGAAAACATCAGTCAGGTGCTGATTGATTGGGCAAATAACCAGAAGATCACCCTGATGTATATCCAGCCGGGTAAGCCAACACAGAATGCTTACGTCGAACGCTTTAACCGAACCGTACGTCACGAATGGCTTGAATTACATTTATTTGAGTCTGTTGAACAGGCACAGCTGCTCGCCACACAATGGC
>NZ_DFTU01000073.1:33022-42353 GCF_002379485.1 Methylophaga sp. UBA4204
ATAATGAACGGCCAAACTCAGCAATTGGTCGCGTACCGCCAAGGTAGTTGCTGAGTCCAGCTTAACCCTCTACTTTTAATTGCGGTTATTAATGGGGGGATTACACCATCTTTAGCTTTTCTTTGACACTTTGACACCAAACTAAGGTTTAAAAGAGACTTTGTCCAATAAGACATTATCTGTTTAGAAATTGATCATGTTCAAAAAGTCCGATGCTCCAATTTTAAATGGGGCAAATTCTGGCCGCTGACTCTAGCAAGAAATACAACAGGCTGCCTCAGGTCTTGTCCTGCGAAGGCTCTTGTTTCAAACCGTACATCAAGTGATGACGACGACAAGAGGGTAAAGCGACTCTTTTTTGACAGGGATGATGACACGAGGATTGTGATCTTATAAATCTGCAACAGTTTGCACAGTTCAAGGTCGCTACTGTAGAGTTGATGTGAATTCACAGCTGTTTAAAGCAAGCGTGCAATCCATCATTAGCCACAATAGATAAGAATTCGATAGATGACCTTACTTACCTGCCGTCCCCCTGTTCGGGAAGAATTAAATTCAATCTCATCACTAAAAAAATGGGCTCATATCCCCTTTTTGAGTTTTCTTCTTTTCACTTCTGGAGCCGCTTTTGCTGCTAGCGAGGCAGAACTCAAAGAGCGTATTCAACAGCTAGAAGCCGAATTAAACTCGGTCAATGCTGAACTTGAAAGCATTCAAACCGAAAATAAAAATTTGGCGGAAACTAATGCCAAGCTCACCGATGCTGATGCGCCCATTAAGATAGGCAATTGGACAGTGGGCGGTGCTATTCGTGCCTTGTACACAGTAGGTGATTACACCGCCAATGATAGCGGTGCTCCTGGTCGAGCCTGGGAAGATGAAGGTAATGTTGGCCTAGATACGCTGCGTGCAAATTTAGATTATAACAACGGACCTTACTCGGCTAAAATCGAGTATCGTTGGTATGATGGCTATAATTTCTTGCATACTGGTTGGGTGGGTTACAGCCCGGACGACCATAGTCAGATTCAACTGGGCGTTAATCGTGTGCCCTTCGGTCCCGGTGCATATGGTATCTCACAGGCTTGGTTATTTGACCAACACTACTACCTTGGCCTGTCGGATGATATGGACCTAGGGATTAAATACAGTACGCAACACGGTAAGTGGGCGTGGGATGTGGCCTATTACTCCAGTGACGAAGGCCATTATGCCGGTGCCAGTCGTGATAGCGCCCGCTATTCATATGATGTCGTCGATGAATCCGGTAATGGTTATGAAGAACGCAATCAAATCAATGTTCGGGGGATCTATTCGTTTAACAGCAGTGATGACAGCTCAACCGACCTAGGTTTCTCGCTTCAAGCAGGTGAACTCAAGAGCCGCGGGGTACAATCCGACGGTAACCACTACGCCGCCTCGGTACATATGGTCAATCAATGGGGCAACCTTAAGTTGGCTACACAACTGACACGCTACGAATTCGATGTCGACGTTGACCAGGCACTGGGTACAGATGATCTGGTGCAATTTGGTGCCTATGACTTCCCAAGTACAGCGGCTGCCAAAGGGTGGATACCTGCTGTTTCTTTAAGCTATTACCAACCTACCAATAACATTTCTTGGCTGGACTACGTTCTGCCTTATCTGGAATACAGTTCTATCGTGAAAGATCAGAGCGGATTCAACGACAGTGAAATGATCGTTGCCGGTGTGGCTCTGGCTCGCGGTGGTTGGTATATCTACAACGAAGTTGGCTTTTCCAACGGCAACGAGTTTGTCGGTGGTGATGCAGCCTTCGGCGATCGCCTCGGTGCCAACACCGACGACGAGTGGCAGACCCGCTTCCTGATCAATTTTGGCTATTACTTCTAAACCCCAATTTCTTAATGAGGATCGCCAACAGGCGGTGCTGAATTCTTGTAGTGTGCTTACACTTATACAAAAACTCTTAAATAAAAGGATAGCAACGTGAGTAGTCAATCCGATAACTCCGCTGAACCTGAATCAGCAGGTGTACGCGCACCCAATGGCGCTACCAATTTGATCGATACCGATTATCAGATTGGACAAGATAACTACCGAGCCAAACATTTCGGAATCACTGTTGATCTTCATGGTGTCGTTTTTATCTTCTCGGCAATTGTTGTGTTGGCTTTTGTCTTCCTGTCGCTAGCCTTACCCGAACAATCCACTACGATCTTTGAGGCTAGTAAAAACTGGATCAATACGCACATGACATGGTTTTTCCTGTTGTCTGCCAACATATTCGTTGTCTTATGCCTGGGCTTGATTATTTCACCATTGGGTCGTATTCGCATCGGCGGGGTTGAAGCCAAGCCAGACTTTTCTCGGCTTTCTTGGTTTTCTATGCTGTTTGCAGCTGGCATGGGTATTGGACTAGTTTTCTACGGTGTATCGGAGCCGCTGTCTCACTATAACAGCGCTTTTGGTGGAACCAGCGTGGGCACTGATGGTCTGAGAACCGATTGGGCACCACTCGGTGGCGCAGCCGGCGACCCTGAGGCTGCAAGAAAACTGGGCATGGCCGCTACTATTTTTCACTGGGGTCTGCACCCTTGGGCTATTTATGCCATTGTGGCGCTGTCACTGGCGATTTTTTCATTCAATAAAGGCTTACCACTCACGGTCCGTTCTATCTTCTACCCTATATTAGGAGAGAGAATTTGGGGCTGGCCTGGTCACCTTATCGATATTTTGGCGGTATTTGCCACACTCTTCGGTCTGGCAACCTCATTGGGGCTTGGTGCGCAACAAGCGGCCTCAGGGTTAGATCATCTGTTTGGCGTAGGCGATGGAAACGTAGTACTGGTTCTACTAATCGCAGCCATCACCGCAATCGCCATTGTCTCAATTTTGGCTGGTGTCGACAAAGGTGTAAAACGGCTATCAGAAATTAACATGGTACTGGCATTTGTACTGCTCATGTTTGTGGTTTTTGTTGGTCCCACCTTACTTATATTTTCAAACTTTTTTTCTAACTTAAGCAGCTATTTAACTGAACTTCCTGCATTGTCGAATCCCTTTGGTCGCGAAGATGCTAACTTTAGCCAAGGTTGGACGACATTTTACTGGGCATGGTGGATCAGCTGGTCCCCTTTTGTGGGCATGTTTATTGCCAGAGTGAGCCGTGGTCGTACAGTGCGTGATTTTTTAATCTCTGTAATGTTGATTCCATCTCTTGTCTCGGTTTTCTGGATGACCGCATTCGGCACAAATGCGATCACGCAACTGCAATCTGGCTTTGACGGTGTTGTTTCAGCAGATCTGCCGCTAAAACTTTTTGTGATGCTGGAACAGCTTCCTCTCACTGAAATCACGTCGTTTATCGGCATAATCTTGGTCATTGTGTTCTTTATCACATCTTCAGACTCTGGCTCTTTGGTTATCGATACCATTACCGCCGGTGGCAAAATCGACGCACCTAAACCGCAGCGCGTATTCTGGGGCGTTATCGAAGGCGCTATTGCTGTCGCCTTGTTGCTGGGTGGTGGACTCGCTGCACTGCAAGCGGCATCCATCTCTGCAGGCCTTCCTTTCACAATCGTCTTACTGGTAGGTTGTTATGCCATTGTTCGCGGTTTAATGACCGAGCCCAGGTAGCCTGAACAATTCACTCCCACAATTGACCAATGGCCGTTGTGGGAGAGTAATGCCTGGCCACCTGAGCTAAAAACAGCTCAGCCGTGGCCATGGCATCTACCTTGGCATGGTGAGCTGAATATGTTGGCAAACCATACCGCTGACGGCTATCATCGAGTCGAATTGACACAGGCTGTATACCCAACCTTTCTTTCAACTGGTTTTTCCAACCTCTGCGCTCCCAACGCGCTTCGATTGCCATGGTATCAATTAATGGGAATAAACAATGTTCTCCCCATAATTTATGGCAGGCCAAGTCCAGAAAAGGTCGCTCTATGTGTTGGTAATGAACAACCACTATACAACCACTCAATCTTTCCAGTAGCTCATCTAACACCTGTTCTAACGGCGGTGCAGTGGCCACCTGAGAGTGAGTAATACGATGAAAGGCAATAGACTCTTCAGACAGGTTACACTTCGGCTTCACCACCTGATAATAACCATCTGATGGTCGAATACTTCGCAAGGTAAAAGGCACTAGACCAAAGCTGACTATTTCGTTGTATCGTGGGTCTAATCCAGTTGTTTCAAAATCCAGAGCCATAAACGACACTTCTGACAGCGGCACCTCGGGATCCGTCAACGGCATTTGATAAAAGCGTTGTAGTATAGGATTCGCACAGGCTATCGCCTGCTGCGCTTGATAACGCTGCCACTCATCAATCACACTCTGTTGCGATCGTTTTTTAAACATTCACTATGCCGAGTATGGGTAACGATAAGGAAGAAAATTCTGTGCATTATTGACCACCTGGAAAGCCTCTTTCAAATTGTGACGCTCTGCTGTGTCAATATTTTCTGGTTCAATAGCGTTGTCTATCGCCTGATCATTTCGTAGTTCAAACGCTTGATGACGCATGCGCACTAAAGCAATAAACTCCAGCGCATACTGTAGTTTATCGACCTGGCCAGCAGGTAAAATGTTTGCCTGCTCAATATCCCGCAAACGTTCAGCGCTGTTCTGAGCTTTCGAGCCAACCGCTAACGCATGCACACGAATCACATCCGTTATAGGAGCCAAACCTCGACCCTTGATATTAATTACCTTGTGCTGACGACCATCGGTTTCCATTACAAAGGTACGAAAGAAACCCAAAGGTGGTCTTCGATTCGAGGCATTACGTGCCATTGCACCCAAAAAACGTGGATTATAACGCGCTTTGGTTGCAATCATATCTTGCAGGTTTTCCACTAAATATTCTTCACCATACACAGCATCCAGGTCGAAAAAAATACAGCTGTGTAAAAGCCGTTGAGGATCGGGATCGGCAATCCACTCATCGAAATAGCGTCGCCATTGCGCGAGGGGTTGCCGCCATTGCTCATTGGTGGCCATAATCCCGCCTTTACAGTATTCGTAGCCACAGGCATCCAAACCATCGCTGACTTTTTTCGCCAACATTTTAAAGTATTCATCGTGATGCTCCGGATCGAAACTATCATGCAATACAAGCGCATTATCCTGATCCGTTATTACTGATTGCTCGTGGCGAGCCAGAGAACCATGCACCATAAAGCAATAAGGTATAGGCGCTGGTCCTAACTCATCTTCAGCCAGCTCGATCAAACGCCGCATCAGGCTACGGCCGATACTGGACATTGCGTCGCCAATCATCTTTGCGTTAGATCCATCATCTACCAGGCGTATGAAAGCGGCGCGTATTTCTGGAATCAACCGTGACAAATCACGCACAGAGTTCCGGCTAAAAATATTACTGGCCAAATACAGGCTACTATTGGTTTCGTAACGAACGATATCAGACAGATGCAAAACACCAACCGGGCGACGTCGATGCAGCACTGGTAACCGCTGAATATGATTACGCAACATCATCAACATGGCTTCGTTGACCGATTCATCAGACTGAATAGTAATTAAGCGGCCATCACTAAGTTGACCTACTGGCCTATCCGTTTGAACTCCGGCAGCAACAACCTGAGACCTTAAATCTTCATCGGTAACCATGCCTTTCAGCCGCCAGAGTCCACCATCATCACCTCTAAAGACACCATCACTATCTTCCTCATCTGCGGGCTCAATTAAAAGTACTGAAGAAACCACATTTTCTGTCATCAGGCGAGCAGCCTCCTGAATCGACACTGTGATTTCCACCATCAGGGGCAAACGACTGATCAACTTTCGTACCCGCGTCGTCATCATGTCATTTTCACGCAGGCTCTCGTCTATCGTGCTTTTTAAGCGTGAACCAGAGAGCTCAACGAAATCAGCAAAGCTATCATTGTCACATAGGCGATCAAAAATAGTCTTGGGGATTTGATAAAGCAAGGTATCCTCTATGGCCTTTACTGGAAAGCGGACCTTACCTTGTCGCAAAAGACCAAATTGACCAAAAATATCCCCTTCTTCCAAACGGTTATAGAGCTCACCATTATAGTGATAGGTCTCGACAGCGCCGCTGCGAATATATGAGAGTGCATCGATAGACTGCCCCCTGTTGAGGATCATCGAGCCTGCCTTAAAATAGGTAATCTCAATATTGCCCACAACATCATCTAACAAGTCATCCAGCAATTTATCAAATGGGGGATGTAAACTCAGGTGGTCGCGTATTTCTCGAAGTTCTGCTTCCATGAAAATCTCTAATAAACAGTGATAATGGTCGATTAACCACAGCGATATGTAAACTATAAGTATAGGTCAAGTAAATCAGGTCGCCGCTCAGTAGAAAAACCTGAGCCTATACCCGCAGGGTGGGCGATAAACCGTCACTATTTTGTTGAGGCCTTTGGCTATGATAGACGATCATTTAGCTAATTACAGTATGCTTGGCCTCAACAAAAGATTAACAGCAATTTAATAAATTGCCTTTCAGTACACTGGTATCTGGGATAGCCACAATGTTTGTCGTGACATTTTTTGTAACTTCATAGGATTCCGGCTCATTAGTTATTGATATCATCATTTACGGTGATTATCTCCCCGTACGACTACGCATATTCTGGGCTTTATCCAAAGGTCTTGTTCTTGTTATTGCAGTATTACTGATGGTAGGTGGCTAGGTGGCGTTTCAAACCGCCTACATTATGGGCTTCTTTCCCTTTAGCATGCTCATGTAGATGATGTTTTACGTTTTGTATAAGGGATTAAAAATGAGGGGATAAAGCGTCGTATTATGGATATGCGCCTGCCACCACTTTAATTCTTATCAGAAAGTTGAGGACTAACCATCAGTATCAGCTATTGGTAATACGATCAATTTTTATCTGCCAACGTTTTAGTCAATAAGCTGGGCATTTCTCAAAAAAAAATGTCTGAAAACTTCATGTCTTTACTCTTTAACCATATAGAATGAAATACGGTTATTGATGGTAACGCAGTGCAATATCTTCAATACAAGTGAAAATATTGTGACTGCTGCAAAAGCACTTTTATGTTAACGTCTCATTTCTTTCTATACTGATTCTAAAATCCTTTTGAACCCGATATATTTATTTGCCCCTCTGGTTATTTTGTTGCTTTGTGTTTCTTTACTTAGTTTATCAAGTAAAGAAATATGGTGGGTTCGTGTACATGATTTTCCGCGAATGCAATATTTTGTATCCGCGATTCTATTGTTGATTGGCGAAATCCTCTTCATGGATTATGCAAATCTATGTTTCTGGTTACTGCTCTTACCCACATTATTTGTTATTGCTTTTCAGTTATGGTGGATACTGCCTTACACTAAGTTTTATTCACAAGAAGTATGTGAGGCTTCTACTCTGGACTCTGAAAACAGTATAAAAATCATGACTGCAAATGTTCTGATGACTAACAGAAAAGCGGAGAAGCTGATTGAATTAATACAGAATAATAATCCAGATATTTTAGTTACCCTAGAAACAGACCAATGGTGGGAAACCCAACTCAAACCAATTGAAGATGATTATCCTTATCGAATGAGCTGTCCTCAGGAAAACTTGTATGGTATGCATGTCTATTCTAGATACCTGTTATCGGAGTCGACAACTGAGTTTCTGGTGCAAGATGATATTCCATCAATGCACACATTGTTAACCTTGCCATCAGGCCAAAATATTCGTGTACATTTTCTGCATCCGGCTCCACCCAGTCCGACAGAAAATGAAGAGTCTTCTAAGCGTGATGCCGAGCTAATTATGGTTGCCAAAAGCTTAGCAGACGCTGAATTACCAATAATCGTTACCGGTGATCTCAATGACGTCGCCTGGTCCAACACAACCAGGTTATTCCGCAAAATCAGTAAATTATTAGATCCACGCATTGGTAGAGGTATGTTTAATACCTTTCATGCTGATTATTGGTTTATGCGTTGGCCGTTAGATCATTTATTTCATAGTGCGCATTTTACGCTTTATGATATCCGTCGTTTATCCCATTTTGGCTCTGATCATTTTGCTTTGTTTACACAATTAAACTTTGTTCATTCTGATACCATCAAATCACAGCCCGAAGTTAAGGCTGATAACGATGATAAAAGATTTGCAAGAGAAAAACTGACCTCAGAAGAGGTGAGTGAAAGCGATGTACCTACTCCAAGTTAGCGTAGTGCATATTTGTATTTAATAATTTACTTTAAGGAATTCCATTTTGAATTTTCATAAATGGCTATCAGCAGGACTCATTTTAATTTTTGGTATGTTGTCGGGATGTGGGCACTATAAGCATGGACACATGCCACCAGGCCATGACCCAGCCGGTCCGGGAAACAGCGAAAACGCTCCAGGACACAATAAAGATAAAAAATATTAATTTAAATATGGTTGAACCATTATTACTAATGATTAGATCTAATATTGAAGCGATTTCTATTTAACTATTTGAAGTCACGATACATTCTTTTGAATATAAAAGGGCTCGCCTAAAATAACTGCCTTTCATCTTGTCAGGATACAATCAACAGTGACCTAATTTAGGGGGCCCCACTTTCATACATCTGCGTGTCCATGAATGACTTATACCAACCGAGAAGCTTGGTGGTTATGTCGACCTACTCTGATGAAGTGCATCCCTGCATCTCGCTCTTCGAGCACCTATCGGCATCCTTTGTCGCTGCTGGCGATTATGTCACCTGCTTTGTGCTCAGACTCATGTGCAATGATTACAATCTGGCTAGACAAAAAAATACCCGGGCCTCTATGAGGAGAACCGGGTATTTTTTGTATTAAAGCCTGGCAGTTATTCACAGGGATGTGATGTATGCCGATAACGCAGGAGCAGTTATCGGTGACCTACTTTATCAACCACCGCCCTGTGGCTGCCCCCTTCGGGCTCGCTTCGCTCATGCAAAAACGCTTATCTCCCTGGATGGAGTGTATGCAGAAGCAATGCTGGGAGCATTTCCTGTCCTGGCGTTTTTGTTATTTACAGGGAAGTAATATCTGTCGGTTTTGCAGGAGCAAAAACTGACTACTCCGTTCAAGTAGGTCACATTGTCTCAACTACAGATAATAAAAAAGGCCACCTGAAGAAGTAGTTTTGTGCTTTGACCTACTTTGACTGAGCCCAGCCATGGACTCAGCCCTTCGGACGCCTGGCGGCGTCCATTATCGCTTATCTCCATGGATGGAGTGTATGCAAAGCCATGTCTGGAACCTGGCTTGTCCCGGCGATAATGTCACATGGGGAGTCACATGCTCAGGCAGGATAATGCAAACCTTCAAGCCAAAAAAAAGAGCCCATCCGATT
>NZ_DFTU01000073.1:42474-42908 GCF_002379485.1 Methylophaga sp. UBA4204
TATTAAAGCCTGGCAGTGACCTACTTTCACATGGGAACTCCCACACTATCATCGGCGCTGAGCTGTTTCACTTCTGTGTTCGGGATGGGAACAGGTGGTGCCAACTCGCTATGGCCGCCAGGCATAACTTGGTGCTTACTTTATAGGCAAGCTAATTCGGGAAGTAAAGGTTTTGTCGCTTATGCGCACCCAACTTACTTGGGGTTATATGGTCAAGCCTCACGGGCAATTAGTATTGGTTAGCTTCATACATTACTGCACTTCCACACCCAACCTATCAACGTAGTGGTCTTCTACGGCCCTTCAGGAGCTTAAAGCTCGGGGAAATCTAATCTTGAGGGGGGCTTCCCGCTTAGATGCTTTCAGCGGTTATCCCGTCAGAAGGTAGCTACCCGGCAATGCCACTGGCGTGACAACCGGAACACCAGAGGTTC
>NZ_DFTU01000075.1:0-1626 GCF_002379485.1 Methylophaga sp. UBA4204
AATTTGGCACTGCCGACAAAAGTGGTTTGGGGTTCTTTAAATGCCGCATTGCCCAGAATATGATCAGGATGGACATGCGTGTTGATGACATAGCAAATCGGTAAATCACTTTGTTTTCTGATGGATGCAAGTAATGATTTTCCTTCGAGATAACTGCCACCGGTGTCGATTACTGCAATGCAATCATTACCTATAATAAAACCGACATTGGCAATTTTGCCTTGATTTTCCTCATTGGCATCTTCATGTACGCCTTCATGGAAAAAAATGCCTTCTGACACCTCATTCACCACATAACCATTATCAGCATGTGATATTTGAGCCGTCACACTCGCCATCAATAAGCAGCATTTCATTAAAAATTTGACAGAATTTTTAGTTAGGTAAGGCATCGTCACCCTCCTTCGTTATCAGGCGTTAAAACACTTAAAGTGTTGGCTTCAGCATTTGTTTGACCTCAGAGATACTATTAGTGGGAAAACCACCCTTTTCGGCATGTTCTCTAATCGTATCGGCATCGGGTGCACGATAAATACAGTAAATTTTATCGTCGGTTACATAGCTCTCAACCCACTCGATTCGTGGGCCCATATCTTTTAATACACAGCAGGATGTCTCGGTAATCTGGTCAAACTCTGCTTGTGTCAAGTTACCTGCACCCGCAATCTCTCTTTCTATTACAAACTTTTTCATTGTTAATCTCCTTTTAAAAGCGACCGGTCGTCTTTTATTCGAGCCTAAAAAAAAGCCTTTTGGCTTTGCGTGATTAATTAGTGATGTAGTTATCCAGAAGTTCTGCAGTAAAGCGTTGCAAAGGGATAATGGATTGTTCAATTTTCATATGCAGTAATGCGCCCTGCCAGGCATCGAAAAGTAACCTTGCCATCGTTGCAGGCGAAATATCGGTACGCACAATTCCTTGTTGCTGTGCTGATAACAGCCCTTGTTCCAATAATGTGCAATATTGGTTAATCGCTGTTTTTAAGGCCTGACGACAAACATCACTGACACCACCGATCTCCCCCATCAAATCACCCAGTAAACAACCACCTTTGAAATCGGAGTTTTCCAGCTCTTGGGTCAAAGACTCAAAATAAGTTTTGATCGCGGCTAAGCCATCAAGCTCAGAATTGTTCAGGTAAGACTGTAACCGAGTTATAAACGGCTCAATATAATGCGTGATCGCTTCTGCCGTAAAATTCTCTTTACTCTCAAAATAACTATAAAAAGAACCTTTGGGCACATTCACAGTATCCAGCAGCAGCTTGACCCCGGTGCCATGATAACCGTGCATCATCATCAGTTGAATACCCTGATTGAGGATTTGTTCTCTTTTAAATTCTTTTAGATTTGCCATAGCATAAAAAATACGACCAGTCGTCTTTAAAGTCAAGTGACTGAGTGAAAAATTATCGGATAAACACCCTTAGGTAATGAACGACATATTAAAAAAAGTGATCAACTAAGCAATGTGAAATCTCATCGAGTCTTGATTAGTGCATTTTCAATCTCATTATCTTGACGAAGAAAGAAGAACAGACCTGGTACACACTGTGACTGGTTTATTTATAGATTGTTTTTGATTTTATTGCACATTGCTATTAACTGATTAACCTCAGTCTCATT
>NZ_DFTU01000075.1:1762-2061 GCF_002379485.1 Methylophaga sp. UBA4204
AAACCCGTTGCACACAATGCCAATTTGGCAATATTTTCACCCTCATCAGCAAACTCACAGCCCTTTGCAGTCAAGACCATGGATTTAGTTTTATCGTTATCTGGCACACTTTCTCTAACAAGATATCCGTTAGATTCCAGCTTTCTTAAAATGGGTGACAAGGTCGCTTTGCTCAAGCCAACTGCTTTTGCAAGCTGCGTGGGTGATGCACCATCGTTTTGCCATAACGCCATCATGACAACAAACTGCGGATAGGTGAGCCCATGTTGTTTTAACAGCTTTCCATATGCCTTGGTGAC
>NZ_DFTU01000075.1:2128-3031 GCF_002379485.1 Methylophaga sp. UBA4204
AGCTTTCCATATGCCTTGGTGACCTCCCCACTTGTTGAGTACAACGCAAAACACACTTGATCTTGTAGTAACGGTCCCATGGATATCCTGTAATTTTAAATAGGTACTTGACTTACTTGTTTTCGGGTTATATTGTTTGTGTACGAACATTTCGCCAACAAACATAGGATAACTCAAATGAAACAGTACTATTCAATATTGTTAATGACTTTGCCGTTGTTACTCCCAATTAACCTCTCTGCCAACGAGATGGCAGCAGAAGATAATTATGTACCAACATTAATTACCGAAACGCCTTATGAAGGCAGGCAGCTGGCCATTAAAATCGTACGAAAAACCATTGGAACCATTCAGACTGACGCTGCTGCCAAACATCGTGTAAGAGCAAAATATGCTGAAGATCCTGCCCTATTAATGGATGCCGCTGAGCTAGTGGCAATTGAATTCAAAACAATAGCTATTGCCAACGATTATTGGCGTGAATAAAAAACTGCTTTGTTAACTTGTGAAATGGTTATCGGGCTAACCCGGCTTTCCATCAGGTCTGGGTGTCGTTAATATTGGTAAATAAATAATGACATAAAGAGTGTAAGCCGTTGCCCAGGCAAGGACGCTAAACCATAACCAAAAAGATATTTGTGCTGGGAATAACCAAATCAACAGTGTTCGAGTCAAGCCGACAGAAATAATCAACATAAAGGCCAGTGACATCAATCGTTTTGGTGTTAAGGATCTTCCACTATGTCCCAATGAGACCCGAGACATCATACTAAGAATCATTGTCCCCATGGCACCAGCAGTCAAAGCATGTAAAGCCACACTATACGGTATGGCGAGACCGGCATAATAGGCTGAAAACATTAACAGCCCCAACGATATGAACCAGTAACCGATATGTAACGA
>NZ_DFTU01000075.1:3099-3530 GCF_002379485.1 Methylophaga sp. UBA4204
AACCAGTAACCGATATGTAACGACCAGAGCAATGGGATGTGAAACGTAATCCAGATCTTCCAACGAAACCCACGAATAAATACCAGCACTGCTGCAATAGCAAACAACACGCTTAATACAATGGATGGAATGAATTTCGTCAGCATTAAAAAATGTAAGGCAAACAGCAGCCAAATACTCATTAGTGCCGTTTTATCCAGCCAGGCAATATTGTTCACTTTGGCCGTTTGAGTACCGTTGGCGGTAAACATGGGAATTACACGACCACCAATCACCGTCATTAATAGTGTGATAAGTAAAACGGCATTGAGACTGCCTGCCTGCTGAATATCCGGGCGCTCCATCACAAGGCCTGCGTACATAAACGTATTGCAGATAGTCAGTAATAACAGCACCGGAATGAAAAACAGGTTTTTGTTTTGTTTGGCTCG
>NZ_DFTU01000075.1:3763-6663 GCF_002379485.1 Methylophaga sp. UBA4204
ACTGCGGTTAACAAAAATCCAATGACAATTGCAGCAACAAAGCCGAAGATCATTTCATGGCTATGCCAGAACAACTGGTTGCCAACAAACTCGATGTTAAGTTGCCCGGAAATAACCAAGCCCCACAACAACATGGCAATCACACTGAAGCTTGCGCCAAACAAAAATAACGGTCTGAATGCCTGACGAAATAAGGGAATGATGGCTTTTTCCTGGTCAGATAATTGACTTTCTTTCGTCATAATTTAGTTTCCTGGAGTTACAGTGAGTGCGAAAATCACGTCGTACTCTTAGTGATTTTTACCTCTTCATAGGGGTAGGTGACTAAGTTGTCGTCTTGCACAATCGCACCTTTAGTCAACCTTGCTGGTTCGATTTTGTCGGTGTTTATTAAATGAAATACCCTCTCCCCGCGTGCAATAAGATGATCAGCCACTATTCTGCGATGACATCGCCACCATACAGCCTCAGAGCACATTAATGCGCAGCATTCTTTTCGTCCTAAATTTATGAGTTTTTCTAAACCGTCTTGAAAATCAGGCGTCATCGCGTAGTCGGCATAATTTTGGAAACTACGATTTTTCCAAAAGCCATTCGCCTCATTTGAAATCGCTTTTATCTTGCTGCGACGTCCACCAAGTTCAGTCAGATGGAGGTAATTAATATGGTGCTTGGCCAAAGTGAGTGGCAAAACATCCTCGTTATATTGAGGATTTGTTCGTGAACGCGGAAATGAACGAATATCTACCACAAGCATTATATCTGCTGGACTTAACAATTGGATAAACTCATTCACCGTACGAGTCGAGTGGCCGACAGTATAAAACGGCAGCATTATGACTTCTGTTTGCTCGCTGTTTTTGTTAGTGCTGACTCTTTGTGCGCGGCGATATGATCGGTTTTATCGCTTTTGATTTCGTATTGAGGGTCATCTTTGGATGCGCGATGTGTGTGACCTTTGTAATCAAAATCATGTGTGTGAATTTTGCTGATCGTGCCTCCAACTTTACCCGCTTCGGAATTCCAGGTGACATGGTCCCCGACCTTGAACTTGTGAGACATAAAGCTTCCTCCAAATCAATTTTAGATAACTGAAAACCAGATCAATGCTGGTTCAGCTTGAAAATTTTGTTAAGGATTGGTTTCTAATTTCTTAAAAATGTTCGGATCTTTTTCTCCGATAGCCTCAATGACGCCCCAGGCACCTTTATCTGTTCTCATCAAGGCATGATCAACCAGCACATAATGCCCAGGATAATCCACATTAAATTCCACAATAGTGGCGCCACCGGCCGGGATATTTGTGGTTTGTACATTCTTGAATTGCGCACCATTCATCGAGGCTTCTGGATACACGGTGTCAAAGATCTCGCCGACCAGATGAAATGAAGAGTTCATCGCCACTCCGCCATTACCGATATACAGTCTGACGGTATCACCGACATTCACCTGCATATTGTCGATAACAGCGCCGGTTCGACCGTTAAACACCACATATTCTGGTTCAGAATCGAGCATTTTTTTTGCATCAAAAACTTGCAAGCCTTTTCGACCAACCGCACCTGTGGTGTAAAGCTCAGCTTGCATCAGATAAAACTCTTTATCTACCTCAGGCAAACCTGCTTCAGGTTCAACCAGAATGAGGCCATACATACCATGCGTCATATGTACTGCCATATTTGGTACGGCGCAGTGGTAAACAAACAGACCTGGATTAAGTGTTTTGAAACGTATGGTTTTACTTTCGCCCGGCTCAACTACAGTGGCTTCGCCCCCACCACCTGGACCGGTAACGGCATGCAGATCAATATTGTGCTGATGCAAACTGGTCGCGTGGTTGTGTAGTGTTAGTTCAACGGTATCACCCTGTTTCACCCGAATCATCGGTCCGGGAACGGTACCGTTAAAAGTCCAGTAATTAAAGGTGATCCCCGGAGCCAGTTCTGCAAGAATCTCTTTGGTTTCCAAGGTGATTTTGGTGACATTTTCTGAATCGCTATTCTGGGAAGAAACCGGATCAGGCACATTATTAGGATCATGGGCAATATCATCAATCCACTCAAATTGTCCGATATGCCGAAAGAATGTCAGCACATTGTTAAGAGGAAGCCCAGGGCCTTTGCCCGGGCCATATGATTCAACATACATTGGATACTGAAACATATACATTTTGCCAATTGAAACGGACAGAAACGCGGCGATACCTATGATAAAAACCAGCATGGAAATGACATAAGCACGGGAGTGCATTTGATGAATCAGTCGCATAAAGAAAAATAGCGAAGCCGTTGCGGCAATGACAAAACCAAACATCTGGATCAAACTGGTTTTGAGATAAGCCAAAAGCGAAAAACCACCAAGGGCCAATATCACCATTAAACTCAGTAATAATGCTGCAGCGACCGTAATGGCCAATATATTTGAAAGCCGGTAAAGATTCATTATCGTTCCTAGATGAAAACGTAGACTTTCGCGATTAAAGCCAAAGATTACTTATCAGGAATATAACAAAAAACAATAATATAAGCCCGGTAATACGCATTTATAAAAATATAGAAAAGTATGATTTGGATTTTGAAGGTTGATGTTTTTCACCTTCCAGCAAATCCTCTAAGGGAATATGGGCATGTGAGTCATATAGCTTTTTGTTATCCGGGTGAAATACCCATAGCGCTATTACCCGCAGGCAACACAGACCAATAAAAGACGTCACAACAACCAGCCAATGTCACATTAAAAATGCGACGATAATCTTTGCAAACAACCACAAAATATCCATCATATTAACCTGGCTGTAATGACACTTTTGCTTCTGACGCTTTTTTATTAGCAAGATGAATAGTCGTCAGTACGTTGATTAACATCACTACCGCTCCGCAAAAGAATATAAATCCTCCCAT
>NZ_DFTU01000075.1:6741-7300 GCF_002379485.1 Methylophaga sp. UBA4204
CAAAAGAATATAAATCCTCCCATGGCTCGCATAATGTAATAAGGATGCATCTGTGCCACGGACTCTACAAAGGTATAAGACAAATTCCCATACTCGTCATAGGCACGCCACATTAAACCTTGCATGATTCCAGCCACCCACATAGAGGTGATATAAATAGCTGTGCCTATGGTGGCCAACCAGAAATGGACATTCACCAACCTGACAGAGAACATGGTGGTATTCCACATCCGTTCAACCATATGATAAAGCGCGCCAATTGAAACCATGGCGACCCACCCTAAAGCGCCTGAGTGCACATGCCCAATTGTCCAGTCTGTGTAATGTGATAACGCATTGACCGTTTTAGATGCCATTACCGGTCCTTCGAAAGTGGACATTGCGTAAAAGGCGAGAGACACAATGAGAAAACGCAAAATATAGTCTGTCCGAAGTTTGTCCCATGCCCCACTAAGTGTAAACATCCCATTTAATGCCCCGCCCCATGATGGAATGATCATGGCTAATGAAATGGCGGCACCCAGAGAACCGGTCCAGTCAGGTAATGCGGTGTATTGGA
>NZ_DFTU01000035.1:0-4495 GCF_002379485.1 Methylophaga sp. UBA4204
TTCCTTGTCCAGATCGGCCAGCATTTCGTGGGCGATTTTCGCCATACGCACTTCGGTATAACGCATCGCGGCAGGTGGATCACCATCGACTGAGCCAAAGTTACCTTGACCATCAACCAGCATATAGCGCATTGAGAACGGCTGGGCCATACGTACCATCGTGTCATAAACAGCAGTATCACCATGAGGGTGATATTTACCGATAACGTCACCGACAATACGTGCAGATTTTTTGTATGGGCTGTTCCAACTGTTTCCTAATTCACGCATTGCATATAAAACACGACGGTGAACAGGTTTCAGACCGTCCCGGACATCCGGTAAGGCGCGTCCTACGATAACGCTCATTGCGTAATCGAGGTAGGACTGTTTCATTTCATCTTCGATACTGATCGAGTCCAGTTCCAGAGCAATCTCAGACATTTAATATTCTTCCAAAATGAACAAAAGCAAGCCTAGCTTGTTGAAGTTTCAGACAAAAATTTCTGCTGCCAAAACCCGAACAGATGCTAACCATAACAAAGGAGTAATCCTACCACTCTGAGCGATTTCCTGCACGTTTATAAGATACTGCTAGGGTGTACCAGCTTTATCAAAATAATCGCTCAAATCCTGCTCCAACGTCGCGAGAATTTCTTCCAGCGCATTTTGCCAGCCAGTTACAACGGTTTGCGGGTTTGTTTCATCAATCGATGCATCAACACGAAAACCGGTTTGAAACAGCATCTTGCTACGATCAGCATCGCCCGGACTCATAAAAAACTGCATTTCTAAAACAGCCTGCGGCGGATACTCGGCGCGCTCTTCACCATAAAGTTTGGTGACTGCCGCTTCCAACACTAAATCTGCTGGTTGAGAATCATCGGTAATGACAGCACTGAATAAACCACTCTTGGATAACCAGCGTTGTAATTGTGAGGTAAACATCACCTGCGGATCAGTAAGCAACACATGTCCTGCCTGCGGTTGATATTCATTGTCGCCAATACGAAACACAATATTCTCGGTGCGATAATGGGGTGCTATACGAACAGGTTTAATGCGTAAAACCCGGTTCTGGGCAAACTCCGCAGCAACATTACCTCGATCAACATCGACAATATAAAAACGCGGTTGCATATCGTCAGCTTCTTTATCTCCACCACCAAAGCCAAAACAACCGGTCAATAAACTGAACAGAACGAAAACCAGCACTCTCTGCCATCTGTGAATCACGAAATGTTGTACTCCTAAAGATTTCTGGGAAATTGCATTACAGTTGTTGTAATTAGTGTCGTTATAATACTGGTGGTGACCATCCCTTCTCAAATAATTTAGGCGTCAGATGGACGAGATAAAAACCAAGATCCGCGATATCGCAGATTTTCCCGAACCCGGCATTTTATTCAAAGACATCACCCCGTTAATGCAATCCCCTGTCTTACTGCGTCAGGCCGTTGAATTGCTGATTGCACCCTATCGAAAATCTAATATAACTGCCGTCGCTGGTATGGAAGCCCGGGGTTTTATTTTTGGTTCACTCGCCGCCTCAATGCTAGAGGTCGGATTCATTCCACTGCGCAAACCCGGCAAACTGCCTCACACTACCCATAAGGTCGAATACCAATTGGAATATGGTGAAACCAGCCTGGAAATTCATGCCGATGCCTTGGCAGAAAACGACAATATTTTAATTGTTGATGATGTGCTCGCCACCGGCGGCACGGCTAAGGCCAGTTGTGAATTAATCCGGTTATTGGGTGGTAATGTGGTTGGCTGTGCATTCCTGATGGAAATCACCGGGCTGAATGGCCGTTCCTTACTAACTGACGTTAACGTACACAGCGTAATCCAATACTAATGAAGTTTTTACTATTTTTATTATTTGCCTCTCCCGTTGTTGCTGACACGGTTTATCAATCAGCTGTGCACGAAGCCAAATGGCAGACTGAAGACTCACCGCTTTCCTGCAGCTTAAGCCATGACGTTACGGATTTTGGAGATATCCTTTTTCATCGCGAAAATGGTGAGCCGCTGCAGCTTACTATTTCCACGGCAGATCATCCCGCTTCGCAAAACACTGCTGAATTGATGATCATCAACACGCCCTGGCAGTTCGATCAGGTCAGACAAAAGTTAATGACTCTGCCCGTCACCTATGGACAGCGTGAATTTAGGGTGGAAGGTAATGCGGCGCAAAAAGCCCTGGCGGCTTTGCAACAAGGTCAGTTCGTTCAACTGCAGTATGCCTCGCAAACCAGCATTCAACCGGTCAGCGTGATTTTATCCAATGTGCAATTTCTGCCCGCCATGCGCGAGTTTCAGGAATGTTCAGACAAAATGCACCCGGATAGTTTTAACGATTTACAGCAATTCAGTGTGTATTTTGAATCCGAAAAAGCTATTCTCGACAACAGTGCTTCTCAACGGATGAAACGATTGGCGGAGTATCTGAAAGTGGACGACAGTATCTCAAGAATCATTATTGAATCTCACACTGACAGTTTTGGCCGCCGAGAATTGAATACCGAGCTGTCAGATAAACGCGCGCAAGTGGTGAAAACCTTTCTGATTGAACAGGCTGAAATCGACGAAGGCATTATCGAAACGCATTCCTATCGTGATAACAAGCCTGTTGCGAGTAATAAAACACCTGAGGGTCGCGCTCAAAACCGCCGCACGGAATTACGTTTAATTCGCTGAATGACGCCATAACGTCAGTAAATCATGGGTGACTTTTTGATAATCAGTTGCTTTGGTAATCGCCGAAATCATTGCCACTGACCCCACCCCGGTTTTATGCAACGCTATTGCACGCGGCAGATCAATCCCACCAATGGCAACCAGCGGCGTATGCCCATCTAATAAGCGTATCCATTCTGCTAACCGATCAAATCCTTGGGGTTGCCACGGCATTTGTTTGCTGTCAGTTTCAAATATCGGTCCCAAGGCAATATAACTGGGGTTTACCGCTAAGGCTCTGGCTAGTTCCCAATATGAATGGGTCGAAATCCCCAGCCGCAATCCGGCATTTTCGATTTCCAGTAAATCAGCATCATGCAAATCTTCCTGTCCCAGATGCACACCGTAAGCGCCGTTATCAATCGCCATACGCCAGTGATCATTCACAAAAAACTGAATATCACTATGTTGATGAGAGATATCCACCGCACTGGCAATCTCAGCATTCAGAAAAGCGTTATCCGTTTGTTTCAACCGCAATTGAATGGTTTTGATGCCAATGGTTAATAAACGATTGACCCAATCCGCACTATCCACCACCGGGTAGATTCCCAATCGTTCCGGACACTCGGGAAAACTAAAACTTTTTCCAATCAGATCCGGGGTATAACTCAGTCGTGGAATATCTCGAAGTGCAAACGGTTGCTGCTGATGAGAAAACAGCTGATACGGCCCTAATGTCTGCGATTCCCGAATCCCGCGGTTGATATAACTACGCGATAAAATCACCGCATCACGGATATCTTGGCCTTGTGCCAGATAACACGCCAGACTGGAAGCCAACACACAGCCTGTGCCACGAACATTTTTATTCAACCGGGGTTGATAACAATAAAAATGCCCAAACGCACTGGCAAAGTAATCCGAGACAAAACTTTTATCACCATGCCCGCCTTTCACCAGACACGCTGACAATCCTTCTTCAATTAAATGGCGGACCTGCTTCTCCACCGAGCCGGTGACATTCTCAGAGAGATACGCTATCTCAGGTAAATTAGGTGTCAGCAGGGTAATTTTTGGTAATACTGATTTACGCACAAACTCCAATACTTCCGGCGTAGCCTGCTTTCCCCCACTCGTAGCCGCCATCACCGGATCCATCACTATTGGCACATCATGACGTTTAACTATACGTTCAATCGCCTCGGCTATCTCCAAATCAGGTATCAAACCAATTTTGATAGCAGCAATGTCAAAATCCGCAATACAGCTTTCGTATTGTTTGAGAAATTTCTCAGCCGTTAGTGGATTTAATGCACGCATACCGCTTTGTGTCTGTTCAGTTACACAGGTAATTAACGGAACAGGATGAAAGCCATGATGGCTCACGGTTTGAATATCTGCTGTCAGACCAGCACAACCCTGAGGATCCATGCCACCTATTAATAAAATAGCTTTTTGTGAATGATCAGCCATGTTGCTGCCAGATTGGTTGGTCTAACGTCGGTGTACTGGGCTTGGCGGAATCACGTTTTGGCATAATGCCCGCTTCAAATGCCAGACGTCCTGCATTGATGGATTGTTTAAACGCTTCAGCCATAAGCGCCGGTTCAAGTGCTTCGGCCACTGCGGTATTCAACAGAATGCCGTCATAACCGAGTTCCATGGCCTGCACCGCATCAGAAGGTTTGCCGATGCCAGCATCAACCAGTAACGTTATTTCCGGCAAGCGTTCACGTAATGTTCTCAATGCATAAGGATTGAGTAATCCCTGTCCAGTACCGATTGGTGCACCCCAGGGCATTAACACTTCACATCCGGCTTCCGCCAGTTT
>NZ_DFTU01000035.1:4569-8523 GCF_002379485.1 Methylophaga sp. UBA4204
AGCCGACATCGCGCAGCCGTTGGCAGATCACCAGATCATCGGTGCAGTAGGGAAACACTTTAAAACCATCGGCAATCAGGGTTTTGGTCGCTTCCAATAGAGCAAACGGATCCGGTTGTAGATTAAAACTGTCACCCAATACTTCGAGCTTGATCCAGTCAGTTTCAAATAACTCACGCGCCATATGGGCTGTTTTAATTGCCTCGGCTGCACTATAACAACCCGCGGTATTGGGTAATAAATGACAGCCCAGCGCTTCAATCATGTTCCAGAATTGCTGACCACTATTGGCCTGCCCGGCACTTTGCCGACGCAGAGATACGGTAATCACCTGAGCGCCTGACGCTTTAATGGCATCACACATCACTTGTGGTGAAGGATAAAGCGCCGTGCCGATAAATAAACGACTACTAAGGGTTTGACCGTAAACGGTCCAGTCAGATGCCTGCATGTCAGCCTCCACTGATCGGCGACAGCACATCAATGCGATCGCCTACTGATAATTGATAGGTTGGATGTGCCGATTTGGCGATAATATTGTCGTTAATCACCACCACAAACCGGCCTTCAGTCCAGCCATGTTCAGCCAGAAACGCCTGCAAATTAAAGCTTGTGGTTTCTATGGGCTGTTCATTCAAAATAATTGAGATGGGTTGAATCGACTCAGCTTGCATAACGCACTCCCGAATCTGTGTGTTCTGATAATTTTGTTAGTAATTGGTCGACCATTACCGGTCCCAGCAAATAACCATGCCTGTACAGGCCATTGATTTGATAACCCCACTCCTGCTGGCGAATGGTGGGTAAATGATCAGGTAATGCCGGACGGCAATGCGCCCGCATTTCCAACACCCGGGCTTCGGCAAACCCTTTATGAATGCTGTAAAGCGCCGATAGCAATTCCATAGCACTACGTACACTCACTGGTGACCGATCTTCGGATTCAATTACCGTCGCCCCAATGACATATTGCTGATCCGGTCTGGGGGCCAAATACAGCGGATAACGTGGATGCATTAAGCGTACGCACTGTTGCAGATTCACTTCCGGGGCATAAACACGCAACACTTCACCGCGCACCCCACGCAGCTCTTTCATATCCAACTTGCTGCCATTACCACGACAATCAATCACCGAGGTAAATTTACCCAGCGAATGTCCAAGCGTTTGCTGACACAATTGTTCCAATGTGTCGTTAGTTAACGTTTCAATCGGTTCAATGGTGTGCCAGTTAGCATGTTCGGTTAGAAACTCACCGACCTGCTGATAAAACTGGCGATTATCCAGACAGCTCTCTTGCGGGAAATACAACGCCGACCGAAAATTCTCGGCCAGTTCAGGTGACAGGTTTTGTAACTGCTGAGCGTCAATTTGCTGATAATCAGTCGGATCCAGAATATGTGCTGCACGCCGTTGATACCGTGCCAGTTCAGCCTTATCGCCTTCGTGCGCGACGACCAACGTGCCGCTCTGCGGATTAAATATTGGCTTTTCAAACTCAGCCAGCCATTTATCCCACAGCGCTTGACTTTGAATACCTAGATCGCGAATCGACCGATCTGCGGTCACCGCTTCGGTAAATGGCGCGATCATCGAAGCCGCAATAAAACCGGCACTGTCGGTACCGGCTTTATCGTCTGATGACAGAATCGTCACGGCATGACCAGTCTGAATCAGACGCCAGCTTGTCAGGCGTCCAATCAGACCGCTACCGATAATCAGATAATGCTTCATAGCGTTCTGAATCCGATCCAATCAAACCTGATGATAGATTTTGCTGCCAGCCGCCTTGAACTCTTCTGACTTCACAGTAAACGCCTCTTTCACATCATGTGAAATCTTCATTGAGCAGAATTTCGGTCCACACATAGAACAGAAATGCGCCACTTTAGCACTCGGTTTTGGCAGAGTTTCATCATGGAAAGCACGGGCAGTATCAGGGTCTAACCCGAGATTGAATTGATCTTCCCAACGGAATTCAAAACGCGCTTTGGAAATCGCATCATCACGTTCATGAGCACCCGGATGACCTTTGGCCAAATCGGCTGCATGCGCTGCAATTTTGTAGGTGATAATGCCGGTTTTAACATCATCTTTATTCGGCAAACCCAAATGCTCTTTGGGTGTCACGTAACACAACATCGCCGTACCAAACCAGCCAATCATCGCCGCACCAATACCCGAGGTAATGTGGTCATAACCTGGTGCAATATCAGTAACCAAAGGCCCCAAGGTATAGAAAGGCGCTTCGTGGCAGACTTCCAATTGCAGATCCATGTTTTCCTTGATCTTATGCATTGGCACATGACCCGGCCCTTCGATCATCACCTGCACATCATGTTTCCAGGCAATATGGGTTAATTCACCCAAAGTACGCAGCTCGGCAAACTGGGCTTCATCATTGGCATCAGCTTGTGAACCTGGACGCAAACCATCACCCAGAGAGAACGACACATCGTAGGCTTTCATGATTTCGCAGATATCTTCAAAGTGCGTGTACAAAAAGCTTTCTTCATGATGTGCCAGACACCAGGCCGCCATAATCGAGCCGCCACGTGACACAATGCCAGTAGTGCGGTTCACGGTCAGTGGAATATGCGCCAGACGAATACCAGCATGAATCGTAAAGTAACTCACGCCCTGCTCGGCCTGTTCAATCAACGTATCGCGAAACACTTCCCAGGTCAGATCTTCGGCAATGCCGTTTACTTTTTCCAAAGCCTGATACAACGGCACAGTACCGATTGGCACCGGTGAATTACGGATAATCCATTCGCGGGTCTGGTGAATATGTTTACCAGTCGACAAATCCATGACGGTATCACCACCCCAACGGGTACTCCACACCATCTTTTCAACTTCTTCTTCAATCGAGGAAGTGGTAGCAGAGTTACCGATATTGGCGTTGATTTTCACCAGAAAGTTACGACCGATAATCATCGGCTCAGCTTCAGGGTGATTGATATTGGCTGGAATAATCGCACGACCTTCGGCGACTTCTTTACGAACAAATTCCGGGGTGATGTGATTGGGTTTATCGGCTGGCAATTCGCCTTTGGCTTGCAGTGCAGCACGGCCCATGCTTTCGCGAATGGCGATATATTCCATTTCCGGGGTGATGATGCCTTGACGTGCATAGTGCATCTGGCTCACGTTTTTGCCCAGTTTGGCTTTGCGTGGCAGACGACGATTGGTGAACAGCGGAATATCAAATTCCTGCCCATCCTGATCGCGGGTAAAGTTGGAACTGAACGCCGGTAATACTTCGGTATCGTCACGTTCCTCAATCCATTGCTGACGAATCGGCGTTAAGCCTTTTTCCAGATCGATTGTTTCAGTGGGATCGGTGTAAATACCAGAGGTGTCGTAAACCATCACCGGCGCATTTGGCTCACCCGGCAGACTGGGATCACGATTCGGTGTATCGGTCAGGGAGATTTGACGAAATGGCACCCGGAGATCATCACGACTGCCGGTAATGTAGATTTTTTCAGAACCCGGTAATGGCTGAGTAGTAATGCCACTACGGTCTTTAATATCAATGACTTTTGGATTGGCTGCTGACATCTGATTTCCCCTTTTTGAATAAAAAAGTCGGGGAAATGAAGACGTTGCGCTTTCGCGAACAAGGTGATGGAGATACACGGCGGCTACAGTCAGACAATCAGACGTACCGGCATTCCGGCTTGTTTCCTACGGAGGTTCTAGCCTCTTCAGGTTCAACGGGTTTCATCTCAGCCCTTTCTGATAATTCAGAGGGGGCACCCCGACAAGTGGAAATCATCCTAAACTAAAAATGATTTTTTACACAAGCATCATCTGGCACAATGGGTCACATCAAACGGCATGAAATCAGGCAAAATCGGCCATGGCAGAGAACAAAAATAAAAATGATGACGACGAGTTTTCCTTGTTTCGCAATGAAATGAGCGACGCCGAGCCGATAAAACATGA
>NZ_DFTU01000045.1:0-1239 GCF_002379485.1 Methylophaga sp. UBA4204
TTCCTGCTGCCCTGGCTGGACCGCAGCAGAACCCGCTCTATTCGCTATAGAGGGCCTTATTTCCGTATCGCTCTGGTAGTGTTTGTTATTAGCTTTTTAGCATTAGGTTACTTAGGTACTCAGCCTGCAACGTTTCTTTATACTTTGATGGCTCAGATCTTTACCGTTCTGTATTTTGCTTTCTTTCTCCTGATGCCGATTTACACGAAATTTGATAAAGATAAACCTGTGCCAGAAAGGGTGACGACCAAATGAGAAATCTGATTTTTGCTGCTCTTGTTTCGATATTCAGTGTGTTCTCGACGCTCTCCATTGCAGCGGGGCCGTCATCAAAACTGGATACTGTCGATATTGATTTGACCGATAAAGCCTCTTTGCAACGTGGCGCTCACACGTTCGTTAATTACTGCCTGAGCTGTCATGGTGCATCGTTGATGCGATATAACCGTATGGCAAAAGATCTGGGGCTTACCGATGATCAAGTCACTGAAAACTTGATGTTTGCCACCGATAAAATTGGTGACACCATGCAAATAGCAATGCGAGCTGAGGATGCCAAACGCTGGTTTGGTGTTGTGCCGCCGGATTTATCGGTTATTGCTCGAGCAAGAGGTACGGACTGGTTATATACCTACCTGCGTACATTCTATCTGGATGAGAGTCGGCCAATGGGCACTAATAACCTGGCTTTCAAAGATGTTGGTATGCCACATGTCCTTTGGGAACAACAGGGATATCAGGCTATAGACGAGGATGGTCATTTAAGTGTTGAACAAGAAGGTGCGCTGACTCCTCGTCAATACGATATGATGAGCCGAGATCTAGTCAACTTTCTTGCTTATATCAGTGAACCATCTAAATTACAGCGTTTAGCGCTGGGTAAGTGGGTCTTGCTCTATCTTGCGATATTCTTTGTGATCGCACTGGCACTGAAAAAAGCTTACTGGAAAGACGTTCACTAACGCTACATTCCAAAATATAAGCAGTACAGCTAATGACAACACGTAATCGTAAACCACTGATGACATTGTACTCAGATGTACAATGTCCCTTCAGTCACCAAACCCGTATCGTTGTTCAAGAAAAGCAAATTGATTGTCAGATTGTAGATCTTGTTGATGGCCACTGGCCAGAAGAGGTGGCCTCAGCAAATCCATACGCTCAGGGCCCGACATTGTTTGATCGGGATATCGTGATATTTCATTCACGAATCATTATGGAATATCTTGATGAGCGTTT
>NZ_DFTU01000045.1:1317-1914 GCF_002379485.1 Methylophaga sp. UBA4204
GAATATCTTGATGAGCGTTTCCCTCATCCTTCCCTGATGCCTAACGATCCAGGTGCAAGAGCTCAGATGCGACTGATGTTGCATCGTCTGGAAACGGACTGGTTTTCCATGTGGCCTCAATTATCCGGGCGTGATAAATCACCAGCAACCAAGGCCAAAAAAACGCTACGTGAGGATTTGACCGTTCTGGCACCATTGTTCGAACAATACGACTTTCTCATGAGCGACGAATTTTCATTAATTGATTGTTACGTTGCTCCGTTATTGTGGCGATTACCGCATTTGGGGATAAAATTACCTGACTCCGCCAAAGCGGTTGAACGTTATGCAGAAAAAATATTTAATAGAGATACCTTCCAGGCTAGTCTGAGCACAGCGGAGAGAGGAATGCGCTAATGAGCATGTCTTCACAAAAGCCTTATCTAATCAGAGCCATTTATCAATGGTTGCTCGATAACGATTGCACACCCTATTTGCTGGTGAATACGGATTATGAAGGGGTTGTGGTTCCAGAACAGTATATTCGCGATTCGCGCATCGTTCTTAATCTGGCGCCCGATGCTATCGACGGCCTGAATATGGACAATGACTGGGTAG
>NZ_DFTU01000045.1:1935-2839 GCF_002379485.1 Methylophaga sp. UBA4204
CGGGTTTATTTGGCCGTTGGCATATCCACCGCCAGCAACAACTTCATAATCAAGTGTAAGTTTTTCAGCAAGATTTTCTGGCAAGGCGATGAATTTATTTATTCCGGTTATTGCCATTCAGGCGATTTATGGAAAAGAAAATAACGAAGGTATGTTCTTTCCAGAAGAAGAGCATCCCACGCCTCCACCGCCAACAGCTAAAGAACCAGGTAAACCAACCAATAAAACGACTAATGGCAAGCCAAGCTTAAAACTGGTCAAATAGTTTAAAGCTTGTATTTCTCCATACGATAACGCATTGCCATACGGGTTAATCCAAGCTGTCTCGCCGCTCTGGAAACATTACCTGAACTTCGTTTCAAAGCCGTTTCCAGTAAATATTTTTCCACCTGATCAAGTGTCATTTTTTCGAACTTGGAGCCCCCTTGTTCGTCTTGGTTGTCACGGCCAAATGCTTTCAATGACAAATCATCAGATTCGATGACACTCTGTTTACAGAGCATTACGGCTCGCTCCAAAACATTCTCCAGTTCACGGATATTACCAGGCCAATCATATTGTTGCATTTCACGCATTGCATCATATGCGAGTCTTGGTTGTTCGACACCATAACGTTTGGCAAATTGCTCGATAAAAAACTGTGCAAGTTCCGCTATATCCTGTTGGCGTAACCGTAGCGGTGGCAGCTTAATCTCTACAACATTTAACCGAAAATACAAATCAGCTCGAAACTCGCCCGAAATCACTAATTGATGAAGGTCGCGATTGGTCGTAGCAATAATATGGGAATTCACCGAAATTTCTTTGCTGGATCCCAGTCTGCGAAGCTGTCTACGCTCTATGACATTCAGCAGTTTGGTTTGAGTTGATAACGATAATTCTGCAATTTCATCCAGTAATAACG
>NZ_DFTU01000045.1:2906-7548 GCF_002379485.1 Methylophaga sp. UBA4204
CAGTAATAACGCTCCATCCTCAGCGACTTCAATCAAACCGGGACGAGCAGGAGAGTTGGTTTCAAGGGTGCTGGGTGACTGACCGAATAACTCAGCTTCGATTGAAGCTTCCGGTAATGCAGCACAATCGACATGGACAAAAGGCCGATTATGCCGCTGACTTATTTGATGAAAATACCTGGCTAGAACGCCTTTGCCACTGCCTGTTTCTCCGGTAATTAATACGACAGGGGTAGTATCCTTATTTTTATCCATGAGCTCAGAGAGCTGTTTTGCCTGCTGCCGAATAGCCAGGATTTCCTGACTAGTACCAATCAAATTAATTGGTTTGTGAGTCTTTTGTTCACGCTGTTCAGAATAATGTAACTGAAGACTGATAGCGTGATTGTGCACCACCTTCTCAATCGTCATCATCAGTTCATCCAAATCCACAGGCTTTTTGAGATAATCTGAGGCGCCGAATTTCATTGCATTAACCGCGTCTTCCAGCTCGCCATAAGCTGTCATCATGACCACAGGCAAGTTCTGCAGTGGATGTCCTGACACACGAATTTCAGCCAGTAAATCCAGGCCATTGCCATCAGGTAACCTGACATCCAATAGCAATACATCGATTGATTCCTGACGTAACAGTTTTTTTCCATCACTGATGTTATCGGCAATTTTGGCTTGATGACCTTCCCGTTCCAGCCGTCGTTTAACCGATTTGGCAAACAGGCTTTCGTCCTCAATTAATACAAAATTAAGCATGTAACATCCTATTGACGAGTCAGCGTTTTATCCAGGTGCAAGGTCAGTGAAACTCGCGCTCCACCCTCCGGAATATTTTCAAAAATCAAATCGCCCTGATGCTGTTTAACCACTTTCTGAGCAAAAGGAATACCCAGTCCGCAATTCAGCTTTTTATGCATTTGGCTGGTCTCTGCCTGAGGCGTTTCGCTAAAACCCGGTCCTTGATCTTCAATCTGCAATCCAATTAGCTGAGGTTTTTCCCAATAATGAATATGAATGGTTGAATTAATGGGTGACACTTCAATTGCATTTTGAATCAAATTGAAAATAGCCTGCTCCATCAGATTATTATCTATATTAATCAGTCTGGCCTCTTGCTGCCAGCCATGACGATTTACATGGATGTCTTTATCATTGAGTTGCAGGGCTGTCAGGGATAAAGCATTATCGGTGAGTTCGGTGAGTGTCGCCTCAACAAGATTGGGTTTTAACGGGTGCAGGTACATCAGTAGCGAGGTGACCCAGTTTTCCAGTCGATCTACCGCAATGATAATGTCTTTCAGCACGACTCGACCTTCTTCATTCGCTTCTTCGATAGAGACTTGTGCGGCCGCACGGATCCCTGCAAGAGGATTGCGTATATTATGAGCGACCAAAGGCACTAGTTCGCCTAATGCGGCTTGTTTTTTGGTTTCTATCAATTTGTCACGATTACTGGCCAATTCGTCAGCCATGCTGTTAATAGCCTGCGAAAGTCTTTGCAGTTCGTCGACACCTGTTAACGGAATATGATGATGAAAATCGCCGGTACTGATTATTTTGGCACCTTGGGTAACATTACGTAGTGGCGCCAGCATATTTCGACGGACAAACCATTTGGAGATAATGAGTAGAACTAATGCCAACATAATTGGCAAGGCTTCGCTGAGCAGCATTTTGCCAAACATCCGTTCATCAGAGTCAGTTAACTGCTGCTGTTGCTGTTGAAGATAGTGCTCGATATCGCTGAAAACCATTTCAAGTTGCTGAAAGGTTTGCTGTTCAAGCTGTTCATCTAACCAGAGTTTGTCATCATTGCTCAGTTTATCGTTATTCAGGAAACGTCGGGTTTCCTGATAAAACTTGTTATAGGCATATTCAATTCTGACGATCAAAAGCGCTTCGTCTGGCGAGCTTGAAAGCGCTTTTAACCGAGTTAGATAAGAATTAATCTGATCAACAAATTGGTAATATTGTTCTACTGCAAGCTCATCATTTAGAAAAACAACATCAAAGACTTCTTTTAGCTGACGATAAAGATCGCCACGTAAATGTTGTACATGAGTATTGATTGAACTTAAACGCAGCGACTCTTCTGAACTTTTCTGCCAGACAAGTGCCCAGTTAAAGCTCATTAAGGCTGTCATGATAATTAACACCACAAAGCTGAGCTCATGGAACCTTAAGGCACCTTGAATGGATTGGAGTTTTTTTAAAAGTCTTTTCATTAAAAAAACGGGCACGAAGGCCCGTTTCATAAATTGTTACCTATCCTTTACTGGGGTTCAAAACCGGTAAATGTGACTTTTTCCTCAACCAGGACTGGGTCACCTTCTTTCCAGTTTTTACCGTCTGGCACAACAGTTTTTAATTGATAAATCTCACCAGGAATTTCTTCCGACATAGTAAAAATATAATATTTGGAAGAATACAATTTATAACGATCATTCTTGGGATCTTTGATATACGGCTGCACGATGTATTGCCATGCTTTTACTTTCTTGCCTTTGTAGTCCACTTCAATTTGCTTCTTGTCAGCCCCTTCAGCAAAAGACCAACGAAGCAGCCGTTGAAAATAACGCCACTCCCCCCCTGTCAACCGATTCATTTCATGAATGTCATATTCCAGAAACAAAACAAAGACACTATTACCCCGTTGGTCCAGGCGTGGTTCGTAGGGGCGTTTATTCTCGCCGGTAAAAAACTCAAAATAGGTATCTGCACGACCAGTATTACGAATATTATTGACCATCATTTCAATCGTGTCAGTGCGGTCCCCATCAACAAAACTGTTTTTAGAAAATTTATATTTCAGCACCCCTGGCTGATCAATATTTTTTAAATGCGCTTTATCAAATAACTCATTATTGATTTCTGACATGCCTGGCGCTGCAAACGCTTTGCCACTTATCAGCAATATTAATCCGAACAAAAAAACGATGTATTGGTTTGTCTTCACTGTTTGTTACCTCATGAATTTTTATAGGTGTTATGCTTAAATTCTTATATTTCAATTTATTATTTTTATTTGCTTATGACTCTACTTGAACGCCTAAAGATTCCCGCAATTGTGATTTCATGCGTATTACTTATTATCGCATGCCAATCGGCAAACACTAATCGAATACTTGAAAAAAACAGTCCATATAATTATCAAGACACACTGGTAAATCTGGACATAGCCATCTCCGAGTATAACTACAGGATAATTCATAAAAGCGAAATTGGTTCTGCGATCCGTGAACGTGGCGATAAAAACTTCCCGTTATCTACTGTCATTAGCTTTTGTAATATTACCCACGCAAAAGAAATGATGTTGATTAATGAACAACTTATCAATGATATGCCCTGCATCATTACTGTTAGGGAAAGCAACAGTGGGGTGATTATTGGCACCAGATTAATGGATGAAAACGTGTCGGATAGAGATCAGGCAAGTTTTGCCGCCCGGATTAATGATGATCTGAAAAAAATAATAGAGGCTACTGTTTTGTAGCCTCTATTTTTCAGCTAATGATTTATTCAAACAGTGTATTAATCGTCATCATCCTTACGCGGTCTTTTCGCGGGGGTCGGACTAACGTTTTCCAAAGATGGTAAATTGTATTCAGCAATAATGGCATCAATCTCATCTTTATTCTGATCGATAAATTTATTCAGCAATTTATTCCAATCTCTATTCGAATAACGAGTTGCCATACTGAAGCTGAATACATGCAACTGACCCAGTTCATTTAATGGATTTACCGTAATAGGCACATCCGATACCTTGGCATAGTAACCGGCTATTGGTCCCCACATCGGGATAACATCAATTTTACCAGCCGCTAAATCCTCTATCGCTCTACCTGGGCTTTCATTTACATCACCGCTCATCAATTGGTAATAAACAATATTCTCCCCCAAGCCCATATCAATTAAAGCTTTGGTAGAAATGGCGCGATCAAACAAACCAATTTTTAAGGGGCCATGTTTTTCATTTACAGCTTTTAAATCTGACAGCTTAGTAATTTCATAACCTTCGCCACTCCGATAAGCAATCGCTTCAATAGAGCTGAAATACGGTTTGGTAGGTAATAGGAAATCAGTGTGTTCGGGAACGCTCATGGCGAGGTCACACATATAGCCACCACGTTCGGGATGTTCTTTTTTAATCGTGTTACGTGAAAAACCAATGCGTTGTGGGAACCAGTAATATTCAACCGGAATACCTAATTTTTCACCTAATAGTGCAGCAATTTTATTATCGAAACCTTCCTTGTTTTTATTGGAATAGGGCATATTGTTAGGATCCGCGCAGACCCTTAATACTTCTTGTCCCTGAATTGGCTTTAAATCTTCAGCATTAACTGCAAACGAGGCACCCATTAGAGCTGACGCCAGGATTGCCCATTTTTGTAGTTTTATCATTCTCTCTTCCTTATTACTTATGGGAATTTGTAAGACATTTCCTATGCCGTTTTTGTTCAAAAAAAAACCCGGCATCTTTAAAAGATACCGGGTTTTAAGGTTTAACTTAAGTATATTTTTTAATACTTAATTGGTCTTACAAGCTAAACACGCTCAGAACACCACCCAGGTTAGTCCAGCTAGACAGTGCACGATATGCACCAACTGCGCCCAGACCATCTGAATCATTTTCCAAACTTGG
>NZ_DFTU01000061.1:0-130 GCF_002379485.1 Methylophaga sp. UBA4204
TACATCCATGTAGGCCACGCAGACCGGCGCGCGCCTCCTTGGCGCGCCGGCATATGATGGGCAAGGATGCCCAAATGCCGCGATAGCAGGGATAGCGATAGCGGCCTGTCCATCCGTGGACATAAGTGGC
>NZ_DFTU01000061.1:249-4404 GCF_002379485.1 Methylophaga sp. UBA4204
CGCCTCCCTGGCGCGCCGGCATACAGTCCATCCGTGGACATAAGTGGCGCTTTTTCAGTCACAACCCGCAGGGCTGGGGATATGAAAGATCAACAAGCCCTAAAAAATGCTTTAGAACAAGTCCCAATCTCGACTGACTTTTCTGACTTCACCGGTTTCTGCATTGATATAAATATCCCATTCCTTGCCATCTTTACCCAGCACTTCCATTTCATAATCCCATCCACCAAAAAATGCACGGTTCTCCAAGTCAATATCATCAATGATGCCTGGCTTGGCTTCTAGCGCAATAGATTTTGCTTCCTCTATACTAATCAAACCGAGTTGTTCACTTTTTGTTTTTATCTCATGTAAATCATCTGCCAAAACGGGAAAACTCATTACAGAAACAACCGAGAATATCACTAAACTTTTCATCTTTGACCTCTTTTTTATTAAGAATTTCTAAAGATATAAAAGTAAAATTAATTAAAACTGAATTTTAACTTTATTTTATATTTGTTATAGATAAAAAAACGGCCCGTCAAAGACGGGCCGCTGCTTTTTACATCAAGATAGAATTAACTATCAATCACGTTCGACTTTGCGAAGTTCACCGGTTTTGGCATGAACATCAATATCCCATTCAGTGCCATCTTCCTGAACAACTTCAACTTCGTATTCCCAACCGCCACCGTTATCAATACTGTCTAATTCGATATCTGTAACCACGCCGGATTTTTCATTTAACGCAATATTTTTAGCTTCTTCACTGCTGATTAAGCCAAATTTTTCTGCTTTCATTTGCATAGTGGCTGGATCATCATCTGCAACAACAGCTGCCGTTGAAAACGTTAAGGCTGATGCAAGTATAGTTGCCAGAGTCATTTTGTTTAGTTTTTTCATTTTTGGTACTCCTTTCCGATTAAGGTGAGCCCACTTTACAAAACCAAACTTAAATCAAACTGAATAAAATTAATTTTTCATTTTCTGGTTTAAATTTCTTTTCTCTGCATGCTCTGAAGCAAACTCATATAAATCTATCAGGTCTGTTTCTGAGACATCAATGACAGCCTCCATTTGGGAAAGCGCCCAATGAAAATCTTCTTCATTTAATAACGTGGTTTTATCTTTCTGTTTTATGAATTGATCGTGGTGTTTATGATGGTTATCACGATGCGGATAGTGGCGTCCTGGCAACAGATTATTAATCAGTAAAGACAAAACAAGCAGGCTTCCTGCGTTGATAGTGACAACAGCATAAACAAAAAACCATGCAATACTGCTGTGCTCCGGCATGCCAATAACCGCAATCATGGCTGTCGCGGCTGCAGGCGGATGAAGGGCATGCAGAAAATGCATAAAAAACACCGCCAAGCCCACCGCCATGGCAGTTGCCAACACCGGCTCAGCTATCCAATAGTTACAACTCACTCCCATTACAGCAGCGATTAAATGACCCGCCATTAACGGCCAGGGTTGAGCCATTGGACTATGTGGCACTACAAATAATAAGAATGTAGAGGCGCCCATTGATGCAAGTACCAGCAATTCCATTTCCATCGTCATTTGTAATTGGCTGAGAAGTGTCATAAGCAGCCAGATTGCCGTAAATGCTCCTAAACTGGCATTTAGCTTTTCTTTAAGTTTTGGGTGAGTTTGTAATAAACGTTGCTGCCACTTTTGCAGCCTGTCGGATAGCTTCATTGCTTTGTCATGTCTTTGGTTAGATTGATAATTCCGCTTAATGGCTTCGTTACCATTAAGCGGATACCTACGGAATAAATACCTGGGTTTCAGTCTCTTAAGTATTGGGAAGGCCCGAAAAATTCGGCAGCTATTGATGAACTATCAACGCCACGCTCTTTTAATATGGCCATTGTGGTTCGCATCATTGCGGCAGGCCCGCACAGGTAATAATTCGCCTCAGACTCTGGTACCAGGAGATCCAGCAACGCTTTGTCTATATAGCCTTCACTATCATGCAAATACAGTGATTGAGAGCCGGAAGACTGGCTGAGACGAATATGCCATTGAAAATTTGGGTAGGTACGCGCTAGTACTGAGAGTTCTTCATAAAATGGCAGAAAGTCATTATTTTTAGCTAACTGTATCAGTGTAAATGAACGATCTGGTTCATGGACCAAACCCCAATGCAGCATGGCAAGTAAAGGCGTTATTCCCACTCCACCAGCAATAAACACCAAGGGCATATTGACTGCTTCGGGCATCCTTAATATAAAGTTTCCAATGGGGGGTGCCAGCAGCAGCTGGTCACCTACCTGCACGTTATCATGCAATCTGTTGGAGACTACCCCGCCAGGATGATCTGGCAACTCACCGGCATGTTTTTTGACGCTGATTCGATAGTGATCTTCTCTCGGAGCTGAAGACAAACTATAATTCCGCATCGCCTGGCTACCGTCGGCCAGTTGAATTTTCAGCGTAATAAATTGCCCCGGCAGATAAGCCTTTAACGACTTATTATCAGTTGGTCGCAGATAGAAAGAAGTAATGTTGCTGCTTTCTGAATGACGTCGAATCAGGGTGAAAGCCTTAAAGCCATTCCAGCCATGTTTGATCAGCTGTTGCTGATATAAATCATCTTCTCTGTCGATAAAAATACCGGCTAAAACACCATAAGCCTCTGTCCAGCTGTCAATCACCTCAGTCGTTGCCGCTTCGCCAAGAACTTCACGAAGCGTTAATAACAAATTATTTCCTACGATGGGGTAATGTTCAGGTTTTATCCCCAGAGAAACATGTTTATGAAAAATAACCTCAAGCGCTTGTCGCAATTGGCCGGGGTTATCAATGTGCCGGGCATAGGCACAGATGACTGAAGCCAAAGCGTGTTGCTGGGCACCTGATTGTTGATGAGCTGGATTGAAAAAAACGTTTACTTCCGGGTTATTACGGAACATATTTTTGTAAAAACAGTCTGCTAATTGTTCGCCATGCTGCTCCAGTAAAGGCACGGTTTGATGAATAATATCGAAAGTTTCAGGCTTCATTGCCGAACTCCTATTAGCTAAACAGGCATTTTACATACCTATTTAAAAACACATAGTATTGGTCCATCTTTTAGGAGTCAACGAATAATGCAACTGACAACGCATACCGATTATGCGCTTCGATTACTGGTCTATCTGGCAATACATCATGGTAAGCAAGCTGCAACCATTCAGGATGCGGCGACACGATTCGGCATTTCATCCAATCATCTTGCAAAAGTCGCTCAAACGCTGGTTCAGCATGGTTATATTGTGAGCCATCGAGGTCGTGGGGGTGGCTTGAAACTGGCTTTACCAATCAATGATATCGGTATAGGAAAACTGGTCCGGAAAACTGAAAACCTGCAATTACTTCCCTGTTTCGGAGATGAAATCGCCTGTCCTATTCAACCTGCCTGCATATTGAGAAATGCTCTGCATAAAGCCCAGGCCGCCTTCCTGAACGTACTGGACGATTACACACTAGCCGATGTGGTATTCAATAAGGACCGTCTGCAAGAATTACTGGAAATACCGGAATCTGCATGACTACCTGGCAAGAGTGGCGCAATGAACAACGCTATCGGTTAACCCAACAGCGTTTAGACACTGCAAATGATCTTCGCCTGATTCATCAGGTAGCTTTATTTGATAAATTACAGACCATACTGGATCCCTTGCCCAAGGGCACTATTGGTTTTTACTGGCCGGTACGCGGTGAAATAGATTGCCGGGATTTCATTTGCGGCCTTATCGAGCAAGGTTGGCAAGCCGCCTTGCCGAAGATTATTGGCCCTAAAGAAGCTTTACAATTTCGGCAATGGCGTCCGGAATCCATTATGCAGGCTGAAATTTGGGATATTCCGGTGCCTCAAAACACACCCATCGTAAAGCCTGATGTGCTGATCATTCCACTGGTGGGATTTGATAGTGATTTACATCGCTTGGGCAATGGGGGTGGTTTTTATGATCGTACTCTTGCCAGTCCTGTTAAACCGTTCAGTATTGGCATTGGTTTTCAGTGGATGTTACTCGACAACATCAATGCTCAACCGCATGATGTGCCGATGGATAGAATTGTTACCGAAGAAAAAATCTTTTCATAAGTTATTCTGCGTTAAGTTAATAAAGCCTGGCTATTACATTTTTGTATACTCAATGCTAGGGCTTGTTTATCTTTCAT
>NZ_DFTU01000061.1:4516-5044 GCF_002379485.1 Methylophaga sp. UBA4204
TATCTTTCATATCCACCACTGCTTGAGACTATTTTTTCGCCTAACAAGGCAGCAATAAATATAAACAAATCCTAAAACATGTGACGTTAATTTTTAATAACGTATATTCGTAGGTTCATTGCTTTTTCGTCACCCAGAGCTGGATGACTGGAGTCATCTATATATGAGTCAGAGCCTAAGCCGTTTTTTAAACAGTTCGATATTTGATGGACTGCTTTTTCTATTGCTGATTCTGGTGTTTTTGGCAGACCGTTTAACGGTCCCGGGTTTTGCGCACGGTATTCTATATACCCCTATCCTTATGCTGGCTAGTGCTGGCGGCAGTCTTCGTCGATTAAGCATAACGTTTTTGATCAGTTTGTTATTCGTCTGGTCTGGCATATTGATCATGCCGGAGGGCCAGCAGGCCATTTTACAAACTCAGTTTGTCGCAAATCGGACATTGGCGACATTCGCATTAATGGCGATTTTTCTGCTTAGCAGCTATATCATTCGCTCACATCAGCAACAGACTAAAAATCAACAACA
>NZ_DFTU01000061.1:5240-5452 GCF_002379485.1 Methylophaga sp. UBA4204
AAACTGGGTTATTGGCAGCTGGATAAAACAGGACTCATCCAACTAAGCCCTGAAGCAGCCATGCTGTTAAATCAAAAATACCCCAGCCAGCTCTCACAAAAGCAATTTGTTTCCTTGTTTACGGATAATCAACAAGCAGCGTTGAATCAGGCAATAAATGCCACGCTGAACACTAAACATGCGATGGATGGTGAATTCACACTCACCCATCC
>NZ_DFTU01000061.1:5582-16891 GCF_002379485.1 Methylophaga sp. UBA4204
GAATTCACACTCACCCATCAGAACAATCCTAGACGGCTAAGAATAATGGCCTATCCAGACCAGCAATTCCCTTCGCATGTGCAGGGCGTCATTCAGGATGTGCATGATCGTAAACTGGTAGAAGCCAATCTGATCGAAGAACAGCGGCGTTCTCACTATATGGCTGAAACAACGCTCCAGTTTATGTGGACGGTGACTGCTGAAGGGATGCTTGACTCTGTTTCCCGTTTTGCCGTTGAATTTTTTGGCAAACCAGAACCCGATATACTTCACAACTGGTTTGAACTGGTGCACCCCGATGATCAAACTGCTGCGCGTGAACGCTGGTCTCATTCAATGAGAACAGGGGTCGCCTACTCTGATGAGTTCCGATTACGGCGGTTTGATAATGAATATATTTGGTTTCTGGCTCAAACCAGTGCCATCCGCAACGAGCAGGGAAAAGTCGTAAAGTGGTACGGTTCGAGCATTAATATTCATCAAACCAAACTGTTGCAACAACAGAGTGAGGCCTTATCACAGCAGTTGCAGAATACTCTGGACAGTATCACCGATGCCTTTTTCACCTTAAGTACTGATTTACGGTTTAACTATGTGAATAATCAGGCGGTGGCTTTATTTAATATTCCCCATTCGCAACTGCTGGATAAAAAAGGTATCGAAAATACTGATATTGATCGCAGTGGCTCGCTGGTAAAAAAATTGTCATTGGCACTAATGCAGCAACAGGTGATGTCCTTTGAGCATCTGTACGAAGCAAAACAGTTATGGCTGGATATCAGGATATACCCCTCAACCAAAGGGCTTACCGTTTATCTGCGGGACATTACTCGACAACGCCGGGAAGCGGAAGAACTGAAGTTGTTACGAAGTGCGGTATCACAACTTAATGATGTAGTGATTATTACTGAAGCTTCACGTTTTGCCCAAGAAAAGGCAAATATCGTTTTTGTGAACAACGCGTTTGAACGTATAACCGGTTACAGCCGTCAGGAAGTGATCGGTAAAAGCCTGAAAATTTTGCATGGCCCGAAAACCGAAAAAAATGAACTTCAAAAAATTAAAGCGGCTTACAGCACCTGGCAGCCATTTCGTGCTCAATTAACCCAGTATCATAAAAGTGGTCGTGAAATTGTGCTGGAGCTGAATAGTGTTCCCATTGGCCTGACCGCAGGCTGGTATACCCATTGGGTATCCGTTGAGCGCGATATAACTG
This sequence comes from Methylophaga sp. UBA4204, assembly GCF_002379485.1. Lineage (NCBI taxonomy): Bacteria > Pseudomonadati > Pseudomonadota > Gammaproteobacteria > Thiotrichales > Piscirickettsiaceae > Methylophaga > Methylophaga sp. UBA4204. The sequence continues at coordinate 6,799 of NZ_DFTU01000061.1, forward strand.
AAGAAAGGCATTTACAGAAACAGTTACAACTGGCGCAGCGGATGGAGGCCATTGGGCAGTTAACCGGTGGTATTGCCCATGATTTTAATAACTTATTGACCGTTATTACCGGGAATACCGAAATATTAATCGATGAGCTGGCCGATAAACCCGCTTTACAGCCTCTGGCAAAACTTATCAGCAGTGCAGCGGATCGAGGCGCACGTTTGACCAGTAATCTACTGGCTTTTGCCAGACGCCAGCCACTCTCGCCCGAAGCCGTTAATATCAATATGTTAATACGTAATATTGAGGCTTTATTACGAAGCTCATTAGGGCAAAAATACGAGTTGGATCTCAATCTTAATAGCGATATCTGGCCCGTCATGATTGATCCCGTTCAACTGGAGAGTAGTTTATTAAATCTGACCATTAATGCTCGAGACGCCATGCCTGAGGGTGGCAAACTAATGATCAGCACAGAGCGATTTAATCTTCCCACGGATCAACAAACCTCAGCGAACGAACTTAAGGCAGGCGAATACGTCAAAATTGATGTAATGGATAATGGGGAAGGAATTTCCCAGGATTTGCTGGATAAGGTATTTGAACCTTTTTTCACCACTAAGCCAGCAGGAAAAGGCAGTGGTTTGGGATTAAGCATGGTATTTGGCTTTATCAAACAGTCCGGCGGTCACATCCAGGTACAGTCTGAGCCCGGGCGGGGAACACGATTCCAGTTATTTCTTCCTCATAATGAGATGGTGTCGCCAGCACCTGTCCTGCAGGAGATTGATTCTCCGACAACAGTACAACACTCCAAACAAACCATTCTGGTTGTAGAAGACAATGATCTGGTCAGACATTATGCTATTTCACAGCTGCGGGATGCGGGTTATCAGGTGCTTGCAGCAGCTGATGGGCATCAGGCTTTAAACTGGCTTGCGTCGGCACAGCAAATTGATTTACTGTTCACCGATGTACTGATGCCCGGCGGTATTAGCGGACATGAGCTGGCAAAACAGGCAAAACAACTTCGACAAACACTTCCCGTGCTCTATACCTCGGGCTATACGGAGAAAGCACTGACCGACGAAGAAAAACAGAATGGCAGTATTCCTATTTTGAATAAGCCATATCATCGTGCAGCTCTTTTGAACAGAGTCGCACAAATGCTGACCTACAAGACCTGAGAGATTAATAGATGTCGGATCATAAACTGTTGATACTGGATGACGACCAACTGACCGGAGAGACCATCCGCAATGTTGCCGAATACGCTGGTATGTCAGTGAAAGTGACCACCAATGCAATTAATTTTTTCAATTTACTTAATGAGTGGCAGCCTACTCATATTGCATTAGACCTGATTATGCCCGATATGGATGGGGTAGAAGTTCTGGGGGCATTGGGGGAGCAACTGGTCACTGCCAAAATCATTATTACCAGCGGGGTTGGCCATCAGGTTTTACAGGCCGCCGCCCGCTCAGCGGCAGCACATGGATTGAACATTGTCGGAATTTTACCGAAACCCTTTAATCCAAAAGCTTTCCGTGAAATGATTGACTTGCCATCACTTAATGCGATTGATTTGCTTGATGGCCAACAGCTGCAATCATCTTCCAGTGTCCCAGCCATTACAGCCACAGATGTTGCTCAGGCAATTACCAACCGGGAAATTACGTTGGCGTATCAACCCAAAGTAGACTGCACCAGCGGTGAATTAGTGGGTTTTGAGGCGCTAGCAAGGTGGAGTCATAAGGAATACGGATTTATTGCTCCGGATGTCTTTATTGCCATTGCCGAGCAAAATAATCTGATTGATGATTTAACCATTCTGGTTTTCGAACAGGCTTTACCGTGGTTTAGACAGTTTTGCCAGCAACAACGAATAAATCCGGGCACCCCTCAGTCCCATCAACTTCTTTGCTCCATCAATATTTCTGCTTTATCACTCCGCAATCTGACGCTGTTTAATCAGATTGAAGCATTGTGTGACTCTCATGACGTAAAACTTCACACCATCATGCTTGAACTCACCGAGACCGGCGCAATGGATGATCCCGTTGCATCTCTGGATATTCTGACCCGGTTAAGGATGAAGGGATTTCAACTGTCCATTGATGACTTTGGAACGGGTTTTTCGTCGATGTTGCAACTGGTACGGATGCCGTTCTCCGAAGTAAAAGTCGATAAATCGTTTGTAATGACGGCACAACAGTCACGAGAATCAAGACTGGTCATTCAGGCGATCATCGAATTGGCCCACAGCCTGGATATGAAAGTAATTGCTGAAGGCATTGAAGACTATGCCACGCTACAGTTTCTGCAAAAGCAAGGTTGCGATAAAGCCCAGGGATTTTTTATTGGCAGGCCGGTCCCCGCCGATCAGATTGGCCAATGGCTACAACAGCGCAAACTGGCACTGGAACAACAGCGACTGAAAGCGCTTGAATCCTTGAAAATTATGGACACGCCTGCTGAACAGCGATTTGATCGAATTACCCGTTTAGCAAAACGCATGTTCGATGTACCGATCGCGCTGATTACCTTACTAGATGATGAAAGACAGTGGTTTAAATCAAAAGTTGGATTAGATGCGTCTGAAACCCCTCGAGAACAGGCTTTTTGCAATTATACGATCGAGCAGGAAAAAAGTTTTATCGTGAACGATGCAACCCTTGATATTCGTTTCAATGATAATCCTTTGGTGGTGAATAAGCCTCATATAAGATTTTATGCCGGTTTTCCATTCCGAGCCCCCGGTGGTGAAAAATTGGGTGCGTTATGCCTGATTGATCATAAACCACGTTATATCAGTGAACGGGATTCCCGATTATTAGGTGAACTGGCGTTAATGGTAGAAGAAGAAATCGCCACCAATCAGCTGCTGTGTGAAGATCATTTAACGGGCTTGCTCAATAGAAGAGGCTTCGAATTCAGGGCCAATCATATTCTGCAAATGTGCCGTAATCAGGACTGTGAAGCGTCGCTGATCTATTTTGATCTGGACAACTTCAAACAAATCAATGATGGCCATGGTCATCAGGCTGGCGATAATGCCTTACTGCAATTCTCAACGTTATTAAATAGCACTTTTCGTGATTCGGATTTAATCGGTCGTATTGGAGGAGATGAATTTGTTGTGTTGATGGTCAATCAGAACGATACCGATCAAACCGCCATTCTGCAGCGGCTATCCAACACGGTAGACTCCTACAATCAGTCCATCCATAGTGATATTCGCTTACATTACAGCTTTGGTATCACGACCACAAAATCATTAAGCGATTACGATTTACAACAGCTTTACACGCTGGCTGACGAAGCAATGTATAGAAACAAGCGTAGTGGACAACAATTGAATATGGCGATTGATATCAATAGTCAGACCCAAGATTAATCGCTTTTACCGATTAATAAAACCGAAATAAGTTGTTTTATTAATCATTATTGTTCCGCTACACTGCTCATAACTGAATAAATGTTCAGGAAACCACTACCCCAAAAAAGGAGATTAACAACATGACTCAACGAGTACCTAATGTCGTTTTTAAAACCCGTGTAAGAGATGAAAGTATTGGTGGCGATAACCCTTTCCGCTGGCAGGATGTTACGACCGATGAAATTTTCAAAGGTAAAAGTGTCATCGTCTTCGCATTGCCTGGTGCGTTTACCCCGACCTGTTCAAGTACCCACTTGCCAGGTTATGAAGAACACTATGATGAGCTGAAAGCAAAAGGCATTGATGAAGTTTATTGTCTGTCCGTAAATGATGCTTTCACCATGTTCCAATGGGGCAAACGTCAGGACGTGAAAAAAGTCAAATTGCTGCCGGATGGTAATGGTGAATTTACCCGTGGCATGAACATGCTGGTGAAAAAAGAAAACCTGGGCTTTGGTGAGCGTTCATGGCGTTACTCAATGCATGTGGTGGATGGTGAAGTGAAAAAACTTTTTGCTGAGCCAGGCAAGATGGATAATTGCCCTGATGACCCGTTTGAAGTCAGCGGCGTGGATACCATGCTGGATTATTTGAATAAACAATAATGCTGTATTAGCCACATTACACCGGACCTGTGACCATTCAGGTCCGGTATTTTTTTGTAAAGTTAAATGGCAGACAGGAGTTTTTTAGATGCAATACGATTACGATTTATTTGTTATTGGTGCCGGTTCAGGTGGCGTTCGAGCCAGCCGCATGGCGGCATCATATGGTGCAAAAGTCGCAGTATGCGAAGATCGTTATCTGGGCGGAACTTGTGTAAATGTCGGTTGTGTACCTAAAAAACTTTATGTTTATGCTTCTGAATATTCAGCCCATTTCAACGATGCCAAAGGCTTTGGCTGGCAAGTCAGTAAACCGGCTTTTGACTGGGCGACGTTACGTGATAACAAAACAGATGAAATCAGTCGTTTGAATGGTGTCTATGAAGGCATTCTGGATCGTGCCGGCGTTGAGATAATCGATGGCAGAGGCAAAATAATTGATGCCCATACGGTGGAAGTAAATGGTAAGAAATTCACCACAGAACGAATTTTAATTGCTACGGGCGGCTGGCCATTTATCCCGGATATACCCGGTAAAACCCATGCAGTGGATTCCAATGGAATTTTTGATTTGGCAGAATTCCCTAAACGCCTGGCGGTTGTGGGCGGGGGGTATATCGCCGTGGAGTTTGCCGGTATTTTTCATGGCTTGGGTGCTCAAGTCACACAAATTGTCCGTGGTGGCGGATTACTGAATGGTTTTGATAAAGAGACGGCTGAATTTGCTGCAGAGCAGATTCAACAAAATGGTGTGCATATTCACTTTAATACCGAAGTGACATCAATTAAGAAACAAAAAGATGACAGTTTATATTTAACCATGTCGGATGGTCATCATTTAACGGTTGATACCGTGTTATTTGCCACCGGCAGGAAACCACATCTCGATGGATTGGGACTGGAAAATGTTGACATCAAGCTTGGTAAAAGTGGACATATCGAGGTTAATAAAACCTTTCAGACGTCTGAACCCAGTATTTACGCCCTGGGCGATGTAACAGGTGGTATGGAACTAACACCTGTAGCATTAGCCGAGGGTATGGCATTGGCTGGCTATCTGTTTGATAAGCAACCTTGTAAAGTGGATTACAGCAATATTGCCACCACAGTGTTTTGTCAGCCGAATATCGGTACTGTCGGTATGACTGAAGAACAGGCACGTAAGGAATATTCAAATGTATTGAAATATCGCTCAAACTTTCGCGCGATGAAACACACCTTGGGTGGCTCGCAGGAACGCACTTTAATGAAGTTACTGGTCGACGGTGATACTGATAGAGTGTTAGGAGCACACATGGTGGGAGACTCAGCAGGGGAAATTATGCAGGGCATAGCCATTGCGATTAAATGCGGGGCAACCAAAACAGATTTTGATGCAACGATTGGCATTCATCCAACTGCAGCGGAAGAGTTTGTCACTATGCGCACCCCGGTAAGTGATTAATCAGGAAAATCCTGAGTCCATTCGGGTGTATCACTGAGGTTTTAGTTGTTTGAACACGTTAATCTATACCTAAGTCAGCAAACGCTGATATCAAATTTGAGGAGAATGATTATGTGGACTAAACCAGAATATTCAGACATGCGTTTCGGTTTCGAAGTAACAATGTATATCTGCAACCGTTAATACGCAGTTATAAAGAAATAAGAAACCTCAGTCTTCGGACTGGGGTTTTTTTTCGCCTGTCAGAAACCTCTTCTTAACCACTCTGGTCTGATTGCCAAATTCATTACCGCCTCGGACTCACATGAGCAAAATTGCAATTATTGGCAGCGGATTGGCTGGCCTCACACTGGCTCATCAACTTAAACCCTACGCGGACATTCATTTGTTCGAAAAAGCGCAACGTGCTGGCGGCAGATTGGCATCACGTACCGCGGGCTTATTTCAGTTTGATCATGGTGCCCAATTTTTTACGGTTAAAACACCACGTTTTGCTGAATTTATTCAGCCATTAATCAAAAAGCAGGTGATAGAACGCTGGGATGCACATTTCGCAGAATTTGCCGGCGCTGAAAAAGTAGTAGAACGCCAGTGGAATGCAGACTATCCACATTTTGTCGGCAGTCCTGATATGCAGGCGTTTGCTCAGGCGCTCGCTGCCCCCTTGGATATTCAGTTTAATCAGCAAATCACCCATCTTATGCAACAGAATGGGAAATGGTGCTTATTGCACCAAGGGACGCAAATCGCGGATGATTTTGATTGGGTGATCAGCTGTCTGCCAGCGAGCCAGACCGCCGATCTTTTACCCAAGGAGTTTGCCAGCCATCATTCTATTGAGCATACAAAAATGCTAGCCTGTTACGCGTTAATGCTGGGTTTTAATGATGCCCCCGCTCTCGACTGGCAAGCCGCGTTAGTACGAGATGCAAAAATAAGCTGGATGTCGGTTAATAGCTCCAAACCTTCTCGCTCCGGTGAGTTTTCAATGGTGATACAAGCCAATAATATTTGGGCAGAAGAAAACCTGGCCGTCGAGGATGAGCGAATCAAACAACAAATGCTTGATGAAGTGCAGCGCGTCAGTGGACTGGATACTGGTAAAGTCAGTCATATCGATTTAAGGCGCTGGGGCTTCGCTAATATTCCTGCTCAAACTGGTCAACAATTTTATCTGGATAACACTTTAAAACTGGCGGCTTGCGGTGACTGGTGCATTCAGGGTCGAGTCGAGTCGGCTTTCAGCAGTGCAGAGGCACTGGGACAACAACTCATCCTGCAGTTAAGCTAATCCTGATACTTTTCAATAAATGTTGTGATTGGAGCGAGTAAAGCACCTTGTCCACGCAAAGGTTTTGCCAGCTTGGCAACCATAGCCACATGGCTGTAACCATCAAACTCCACCAACTTTACTGAATTACCATGCTGCTTGAGTTTATCTGCCAGTCGATAACTGTTACGTGGTAGTACAGTACGATCATCAGTGCCAACCAGTAATAACATCGGAGGGTGATCGTTGGTGACAAAATTCACTGGCTGACTTTGCCACTGGCTGCTTTCATCGCCAAAAATTTGTTTTAACGTGTCACTTTTCAGTGGCAGGAAATCATAGGGCCCAGCTAAACCAATCATTCCCTGCAACTGCTGTGGCTGCATATCAACCTGCTGCAAATAAAGCGGATTCACCGACAACATGGCAGCAATATGTGCTCCGGCAGAGTGTCCGGCAATAAACAGCTTTTCCGGATCACCGCCAAACTCTGCAATATGCTGTTTGGTCCAGCCCACTGATTGAGCAGCATCTTCGATAAATTGAGGAAATACGACTTCAGGGTAGACTCGGTAATCGGGAATCACCACGATGACACCCTGTGAAGTCAGGGCTTCTGCGACAAATTTATAATCCGCTTTATCGCCTGTTTCCCAGCCGCCACCATAAAAGAAAATAACCGTTGCTGGTTTCGAGGTTACTGTTGAATTCACAGGCTGATAGATATCCAGTTTCAGGCGCGGATGGTCACCATAAATCAGATCTGCTCGATGTTGATATCCTGATTCCGGCACCATGGCGTTTAATACGGTTACCGGTGAACAAGCACTTAATGAAAGCGCCGAGAGACTGCCTAATAAACTTTGAATAAACTGGCGAAGCACGCAAACATTCCTTAAGTTAATAGCTTAACCAGACTGACTTAGCGAGACGGAGGTTCCTCAGAACAGACTAACGAGCATAAGAATGAAGCTTGTTGCAGACTTTCTCTGCATCTTTCAAGTTACGCTTCGCTTTTTTTACCCGCTTATCTTCAATCATCGCAATCATACCGACAACACCAATCATACTGGCAATCGCGCCGGCAATCCCACCCGATAACCAGGCAATCAGCATCGCCAGTCCAATTAAGCCAAACACTTGGATTACAGTAAATTGCGATGCCAGTTTTTCTTTTTGGCAGGTCGTTAATTTTTGATCCCAAAGCTGAATCAGTTCGGTCAGCTCATCGTCAGTCAACACATTGAAATTAACATAGTATTCCAGACCGATAATCTCGTCGTTATCATTTCGTGAACTCAGATCAATAGTTTCTGCCATCATTTTCAGCGCTATATAGGTATCTTCATCCTTTTCCATACATACTCCATCAGCATTGTTGATTCACTATCGATTTAGCTGCAGTGGGGTCTTAGGGGTGTTCTCCCAACAGTTTATTTTCACAAGCTTTTCACCCGAACAAGAACAGACTTATCATGGGAATAACTCCCAAAAAGTGGGTGAGGTTATGAATAGAACGTTATGTAAAACATTGGGATATATTCTGTCAGCGCTGACATTCACCGGCGTCTCTACCAGTCATGCTGTTCAGCCTACCATGGCTTATGTAGAAAATCTGAAGATTGATCTTATTTTTGATGATGCCGGCAGTTTTAAAAATGACCGAGCGGCAGTAATGATTGCCAATCAGGGCATAGCACAATTTGCCATGATCAATCCTGATGGCGACATTCTGTTCACCGCCGATGAAATCAATGATTTGGACAGCGGCGTCACCGCCTATCGTAAAGATAATCTATGGGGCATTGTAGATCGAAATGGAAAAATAATACTGCAGCCCACCTACCCAAAAATTCAATCTTTTAAAGAGGGATATGCTGCTTTTATCAAGGATGGAATGTGGGGCTTTTTAAATACTTCTGGTCAGCAAGTAGTTCCGGCCAAATATGACAAGGTGGGCGTTTTCTCAGAAGGTCTGGCGGGTTTCAAAGTCAATGATCAATGGGGCTACCTGAATACTGAGGGAGAAGAAGTCATTAAGGCGCAGTTTGATGAAATTCAGATCTTCAGCGAACAACGAGCCGCCGTTAGAGTGGATGAAGAATGGGGATATATTGATGCCGAGGGGAAACGGTTAATCAAGCCAGCATTTGCCCAGAGCCGGGTATTTCGCGAGGGTTATGCTGCTGTATTTGTTGAGGGTAAGTGGGGCTACATCGATAAAAAAGGGGATTGGCTGATACGTCCTCAATTTGATCAAGCCAAAGCATTTGGTGAGGGTTTTGCGGTAATCAAACAAAATGGGCTATACGGTTTTATTGATTCCAGTGGAGAAATAGTAGTCAAGCCGTATTTTGATGATGCCTGGAATTTCCGCGAAGGGTTAGCCCGTGTGGAGAAAAACGCCAAGGTTGGCTATATCAATACCGAAGGCCAGATTGAAATTGAACCGGAATATGTCTGGGCATATTCATTTTCGGATGGTCTGGCGGTGATAACCTATAATTATCGGCAGTATGGTTATATTAACCGGCAGGGTGAAGTGGTTATCGAACCACAATTTGAACATGCTCAACCGTTTAATGAAGGTTTGGCGGCAATAAAAATTCGTGATAAATGGGGTTATATTTCGAGGAATTAAGCAGTATCTTCGGCCTCATCGGTTTCTTCATCCAGCCAGCGATACAACGTACGACGACCGATTCCCAGTAACGCAGCGGCGCGACGTTTATTACCGTCCACCTCTTTTAAAACCATATTTACATAACGTTTTTGTAACTGATCCAGGGTTGGCAATACGACACCGGCCAATAACTCATCATTTTGCCTATCCATTTCAGGGCTTGCCATCGCCAGTTTTGACGGTTGATTTTCCAGTAAACGAGAGGGTAAATGCTGCGGTTGCACCCAGTCTTCGTTGCAAAAGGCAAACGCTCTTTCTACGACATTCTGTAGCTCCCTGACATTGCCCGGAAAGGCATAGTCACGAATAATGTCCAATGCTTTATCGCTGAACCCCTGAATTTTACGTCCCTGAGCAACCACCAGTTGTTGTAAAAACTGCTGTGCCAGAATTTCCCTATCCTCTTCACGGTCCCGTAAAGGGGGCACTGACAAAGCAAAGGTTTCCAGTCGATAGAATAAATCTTCCCGAAAACTGCCTTCAATAACTTTTTGTTTCAAATCCCGATGGGTGGCCGCAATAATACGGACATCCACTTTTTCTTCGGTATCATGGCCCACCGGACGAATCGATCCATCCTGTAAGGCGCGTAATAATTTTGCCTGCAATGCCATTGGCATTTCACCAATTTCATCCAGTAACAAACTGCCACCATTTGCTTCCTGTA
>NZ_DFTU01000108.1:0-1196 GCF_002379485.1 Methylophaga sp. UBA4204
AACGAAATGACCATGCTGGACAGCAAAGGTGCGGGTGGTGGCGGAAGCAACGATAATCAGGATTACAACCAAAATCGTCCTTCTCAACCAGCAGCGAAAAGTAACTACAACAATCCACAACCTGCTTCAGCATCTGCGGGTCCGGATTATGGTTCAGGCGGTGAAGCAGATTATTACGATGATGATATTCCGTTCTAATCATTAGCAGAAACCTACAAAAAGGCCCCTGAAATAGGGGCTTTTTTTTGGAAAATTGATCAGATAAAACCGCTCTAACCGCTCCATAATTGAACATTATCATTGAAATTCGCACAATTCTGGTGCAACAAACATTTACTGTCGTAACCTAAAAACAAGTCAAGCTATTGTTTTTAATTGATATCTAAACACTTTATGAAGTTGGCCTAGATCCTGCGTTAACACCTGCAGCGTGTTAGAGGTGTTTTTATCACACCAAAAGAACAGCAATAGGGTCTCTAGGGTTCCGGTTATGTAAATAATGTCTGGACCGAGAGTGACCGACCTTCACAGCGAAGGTTACACGGAGGGATAAAAGCCCGGGAGATTGTTTGAATAAAACATCTCTTTCACCGTGTTCTTAACCTAAGCTGTGAGGTACTACCAAAATGAAGCGCACTTTTTACCGCATCGGCAGCGTTTTGCTGCTTTCACTCTCTTTTATTATTTCCCCATTAACAGCACACGCTGAAACCAAAGATAAATTCAGTATTGCCTGGACAATTTATGCCGGCTGGATGCCATGGGATTACGCTGACAATGCAGGCATCGTTAAAAAGTGGGCCGATAAATACGATATCGAAATAGATGTCGTGCAGATAAACGATTACATCGAATCTATTAATCAATATACCGCTGGCCAGTTTGATGGTTGCACCATGACCAATATGGATGCTCTGACCATTCCTGCTGCGGGTGGTGTCGATAGTACAGCCTTAATCATCGGTGACTTTTCCAACGGCAATGATGGCATCGTGCTGAAGGGCGCAGATAAAAAGCTTGCTGATATTAAAGGTCAACGGGTCAATCTGGTCGAATTATCCGTTTCGCATTACCTGTTAGCGCGTGCTTTGGATAGCGTCGATATGAGTGAACGCGATGTGACCGTAGTCAACACCTCAGATGCCGATCTGGTAGGCGTATTTAATGCGTCGGATGTCACCTCTACAGTCACCTGG